>NZ_FOLE01000006.1 GCF_900112255.1 Flexibacter flexilis DSM 6793 | reverse complement strand
TAAATGTAGGTATTGGTGGTGTAAGATGACCAGTCAAATCGAGCTCCGGTTCCTCCTGGTGTCACGATAACTGGAGAGATAGGGGAACAGGTCGGAGTTAAGAGCGTAGTGAAGTTGACAGTTTTCCATGCCGTCAATACCTGACCTGCCGCACAACGAACTCTTATACGAGCCGTATAACTTGTATTTGGAACAAGATTAATAATACGATACGCAACTGCTGTACCAGTTGGATTCGCTCCATACCAAACAGACGTTGAGGCTGTTTTCCATTGAACTTCTATCGCATTATAAGAACCAGCATCCCAAGTGAGTTTAGTCGCAGTTGCGCCTAATATTGCCGTTAATGCTGGAGCTTCGCAAGTAATAGCATCAACTCTTGTCGTAAATGTACCCTGATTAGCAATAGTAGATCCATTACTATATACAAGTACATAGTAAGTAGCACCAGCAGTAAGGCCATTTAATTCAATAACCTCTTCTCCTGCTGCCGTAGTAGCATTAGCACATTGCAAACTACCCAATGAACCACAAGCAGAACCACCCAATACGCTAACAACAGGATCAAAAGAACCTGTTCCTGTTACTGTAACGCGGTGTGTCATTGCACTTGTAGCAACAAATTTGTACCACACGTCATCGTCAGCAGTACCAGCACAACCAGCACCTGCCGCCGAAGCAGAAGAACCAACCGTTGTGCCAGATATAGCAGCAGCATTCACAGTAAGAGTGGTTGCAGCCGAACAGTTATCATTAACAGGAGCTGGTGCGACTGTTGTGAAGCTATAAACTACTGTTGTGGTAGCAGGGCCATTAGCGTTACGCGGAACAACTCTCCAATAATAAGTCGTGCTGTTGGCAAGCGTTGGTGTAAATGTATTAACCAAGCTATTGTTTACCACCAAAGCACCAGCAGACATACTTGTTACAGCCGTTTGGCTTGTGCTAAAATAGACATCATAACCACTAGGGAAACCAGAGCCAGCAGACCAAGAAAGAACTTGGCTCGTTGCAATATTAATTGCTCCATTAGCAGGAACAAGACTTGTTGCAGCAGAAGGCACAGTACCTGTCGTAGTAAAGCTACGAGTTTCGCAACTTACAGCACCTCCATTAGCATTCTTAGCAGTAACACGCCAGTAATAAGTAGTGTTTTCTGCCAAAGTAGCAGCAGGGATTGTGTAAATAGTTGGAGAGGTAACCACATTAGCATTTACAACATAAGAGGTAAATGAAGCTGAGGTACTTATTTGTATATCATAGCTTGTAGGAGCTATAGTACCTGCAGAAGCAGTCCACGATAACGCGTTACTGTTTGCTGGCACAATGGTAGTAGCACCAGCCGTTGGAGCTGTAAGCGTAGCACAGTTTGGAACTGGGCTATATACACCAATATTGAAACCTGTCGTTGGCGTACCACCATTAGCTGAGTGATAAACACGTACATAATAGGTACCCGCAGCTGTAATTGGTGTTGTTACTTCAGTTCCTCCTGTACTTGTATTATTCACACATTGAGCAGAAACCAGTGCACCACAAGCACCTGTATATACTTGCAACACAGGATTAAACCCAGTACCGCCAGTTACTTGTACCAGTACAGGATTTGTACCTGTTTTGGTGAAAGTGTACCAAACATCATCATCAGCAGTACCTGAGCAACCACTCGAAGATTGAGTTGCATTGGCTGTATTGCCAGAGGCAATAGGAGTCCATGTACTACCAGCCACAGTAAGAGCTACCGCACCCGCACAGTTATCATTAGCCGGCGGCGGAACAACAGCATAAACAGATAAATTAAATACACCTGAACTTGTTGTACCAATATCATAAACACGTACATAGTATGTACCAGCAGGCAAGTTGTTTACACGAAGTGTATCAGTACCACCAGCACCAGCAGAATTAATGTAGCCAATTTGTTTAAATGTACCATTGCCCAATAGAGTATCTAGTTGAATAACTCCATTAAAGTTATAACCACCCAATACGGATACTTTAGTATTGGCAGCAACAGTACTAGTAAACTTAAACCAAACATCATTTGCACTTACAGTACTACTATTCGTTCCTGTATATGTTGGATTAGTAGCCGTAGAGGCAGCTGTACGATATACAGTACAATAATCCACACTTACGCCCGACGATACAGCCACGGTTTTAGCAGTAGTAGGATTGTCATACGAAGGGGCTGCAAGCGTTGCTGTTGGCAGTACAGCCGAAGTATTTGGGGTAAATGAAATACGTGAATTACATTTTGGAACCCATTGCAAACTTGTAGGAGTTGCGCCAAAACTTGTAATGTTAGCACTTGTTTGTGCAATCACATTACCAGAAAGCGAACCGCTCAAACCTGTTGCATAAGCCCAAGAAGTGTTATTTGAACCATCAAAACCTTTCATTGAACCATACACAAACTCTAGTTTACCAGTTGCTTCATATAGTTTTACTTGATAGTTCAAGCTAGTTCCTGCATTGCTAGATCTCTCCATGCCAGACCATTCTACAGTCAATACACGGCTACCAGGAGCACCTGATATTTGATATTTAATAGGCGATGAAGTACTTGCCAAATAGGCTGCATTTCCTGTATTTCCTGCCAAAACCAAATTTGCCCAAAACGGCGCAATACGTTTATTGAAATACGCATCAATATAGCCTAATCCTTCCGTTGAAGAAGTGGGTGAGGTATAATTACTGCCTAATATCAAATCAGGATTAAAAGTCAAGAATCCATTTGTATGAACTCTAAAAGCATTCACTTTCACCCCTTGATATTTAAAATTAAAGCTAGTTAAATCAACAGCACCGCTCCATGCATCATCAGAAACAGTAGAGCCTCCACCATTAGAATTTAGCCAGCCTGAGATAGCAGTACCCGAAGGCAAGATCGAAGTAAAATCGGTACTATCAATCGCTATATCATACTTAAATGGAGCATAAGCATTTACACTCACAGGAGGCATAGCATCGTTAGAAGTATTTGCATCACCATCGATAGTAGTAGAGGCATTAAATACATAAGTACCAGTTACAGACATATCAAAGCTTGTACTAACATTTACATTAAGTGTTGCATTAGAAGCTAATGTTCCTGTACTAATCACAACGGGAGTTAAGTTTACTACTGTTGAGTTAGGCAATGTAACAGCAGCATTAACTGTCAATGGTGTTACTGAAAAATCTAATGTTCCAGAACCAGCATTCAGCACTGTTACAGTTACAGTTTGTCCCGCCGCAGCAGTCAGTCCCAAAGCAGGAGCAGTTATTGTCGTTGCTTTTACATCTGTAGGAAAATCTGAATAAATTTCAAAATCATCTACCCACAACGTAGGAGAACCAGAAGACCACACACTTCTAAAGCGAACCTTAGCAGCTTTACCCACATAACCCGCCGAAACAACCGCAGGAACATCAGCAAAACGAACTGATTTTGTAACGAAACTGCTTGAGGTAACGTGATTACTATTATTGATTGTATAGATTGGAATATAAGTTACACCACAATCAAAAGAGGCCTCAACCACAATCGTATTGCTTCCAATAGACAATGAAGAGCAAGTAAAACCACTTGTCATCGCATACTTAAATCGAACAGCCGAATTTGCAACAAGATTACCCATTTTAGGAGCAATTAGTTGAAAATTGGATCCCGAAGAATATGCTTGTCCAGTAATAGCACTATTAGGCAAGCATGGTGTATTTACAGAAACAGCAACATAGCCTTGAACACCAACAACTCCCCATCCATCAAAATTACCTTCAAAATCTTGTTGGTATGGATATGCCTGTGCTACTTCTACTGTGCGCGTCGTGGCGGCAATCGCATTGTTTGCGCTTGCGCCATCACCAGACATAACAGTTGTAGCATTAAAAGTGTAAGTACCGGCTGCTGTCATATCGTAAGTAGTCGAAACTACTACATCTTGCGTTGCACCAGCTACCAATGTGCCAGAACTAAGTACTACGGGAGCAATTGTAGTAACTGATCCAGACGGATTGGTTACTGCCACCGCCACAGTTACATTGTTAGTAGCAAAGTTAATAACAGAAGTACCTTCGTTTTTAATTTTAACAGTTACTGTTTCAGCAGAAGTATAACAACCTGTAGCTATAGGAGATACTAATGCATTGGCACTCATATCTATTGCAGGTACTTCTACAACAGCAATGTCGTCAACATACAAATAATATTGATCGGCTATTGAATAGGCATTAAATCCTACATAATAAACACCTGTTGATGGTGCTACAAATGTTTGGGCATCAATATTTGGTGTTATATTTACAACATTCGGATAGTCCGCTAATGTCGTTGTCATTCCTGCAACCGAAGCCACAGTACCATACGATACTTTTAGCTTCTCGGGATATGAAGCACTGTAACAACCATATCTGTAGGATACTTTGTACGTTTTTCCCGCTTCTAAATTAAGCCCTTCTGTAAAGAACCATGTATTCGCATCATAATCAATATCATACGAATATTGTAAGGTTTTACTGTTAAAGCCATTACCTGGAGCAGATGCAGTAACCCAATTATTACCACTAGTATTACCAGCATTAAATACAGAAGTACAATTTGGCATTGCAGGAACTGTTGCAGATTCAAAATCTTGTGTGTATGGTAGGTTTAAAGACACACAAGGTGTTGTAAACGGTATTGATGCCACCCAAGTACTTGTACCACTTACACCACAATTGGCACGAACGTATGCCGTATAAGTAGTTGTTGGTAGCAAACCCGTAACTGAAGCAGCAACCACACCTGCCGCTGTAGTACCACTTGCCGCTAATCCTGTAGAGCCACTTCCTGCGGCTCCACTTGTGCGCACTTCCCATTCATATCCACCTGTTGGTGCAGAAGTAGAAGCCGTCCAACTCAATGAAGCTGTGCCGCTTGTAAAAGAAGGAACAATCAAGCTTACTGGCTCTACGCAAGAAGGGGTTGTTTCTACCACAAAATCATCTACGTGAAAATCTATATCAAGAGATGTACTGGATGTCGTAGCCACAAATGCAAAACGTACCAAACCCGAATAGCTGCTTAATGCCACCGTTTCTGTTTGTCCCGTATTGCTATAAGACCCTGCCCCCGTATATGTTTTTAAGATATTGGCGTTAGACCATGTAGTACCACCATCAGTAGAAATTACCAAATCTACTTTATGAGTTCCCAATGTGGATTGAACCGTAGTTCCTGCATAGTTAGTTACTGCAATTTTATATTTCAAGCGATAAGCACCAGGTGTAGCCCCCAAATTTAGGTATTGAGACAATACCCAATCGTTTTTATTGCCGTACAGATTTATTTTAAAACCTTTATTTCCTGCTACATTCGCAAAATCAGATGAAGCCCATGCCGTTGATGTTCCGCTCAATGTAGAAGAGGCTGCTAACGTTCCTTTTGCCGAAGCCCAGCAAGAAGGAGGATAGGTATCAAACGTTTGTACCGCTGTTGGTGCATTTTCTGGGTTACACAATGTCGTAAATGTAGAAGAGGAGGCGACCCACGCACTATAACTGCCTGTACCACAATTGGCACGAACATATACAGTATAAGTAGTTGTGGCAGTAAGTCCTGAGACTGAAGCCGTAACCACACCTGCCGCAGTAGTGCCACTTGCTGCCAAACCTGTAGCTCCACTTCCTCCTGCTCCACTTGTACGTACTTCCCATTCATATCCACCTGTAGGGTTAGAAGGAGAAGCCGTCCAAGAC
Source organism: Flexibacter flexilis DSM 6793 (assembly GCF_900112255.1). Lineage (NCBI taxonomy): Bacteria > Pseudomonadati > Bacteroidota > Cytophagia > Cytophagales > Flexibacteraceae > Flexibacter > Flexibacter flexilis. The sequence continues at coordinate 282,825 of NZ_FOLE01000006.1, read as the reverse complement.
AATGACGCAGAATTATTCGTAAATGATGATACCGTTAACGCTGTTGGCTCTACGCAGCTTGGGGCTGTTTCTACCACAAAATCATCTACGTGAAAATCTATATCAGGAGATGTACTGGATGTCGTAGCCACAAATGCAAAACGTACTAAACCCGAATAGCTGCTTAATGCCACCGTTTCTGTTTGACCTGTGTTGCTATAAGACCCTGCCCCCGTATATGTTTTTAAGATATTGGCATTAGACCATGTAGTTCCACCATCCGTAGAAATCACTAAATCTACTTTATGAGTTCCCAATGTAGATTGGGCTGTAGTACCAGCATAGCTAGTTACTGCAATTTTATATTTCAAGCGATAAACGCCAGGTGTAGCCCCCAAATTTATGTTTTGAGACAATACCCAATCATTTTTAGTATCATACAGATTTATTTTGAAGCCTTTATTTCCTGCTACATTCGCAAAATTACCTGAAGCCCATGCCGTTGATGTTCCGCTCAATGTAGAAGAGGCTGCTAACGTTCCTTTTGCCGAAGCCCAGCAAGAAGGAGGATAGGTATCAAATGTTTGTACCGCTGTTGGTGCATTTTCTGGGTTACACAATGTCGTAAATGTAGAAGAGGAGGCGACCCACGCACTATAACTGCCTGCACCACAATTGGCACGAACATATACAGTATAAGTAGTTGTGGCAGTAAGGCCTGAGGCTGAAGCTGTAACCACACCTGCTGCCGTTGTACCGCTTGCCGCTAATCCTGTAGAGCCACTTCCTCCTGCTCCACTTGTGCGCACTTCCCATTCATATCCACCTGTTGGTGCAGAAGTAGAAGCCGTCCAAGACAATGACGCAGAGTTATTTGTAAATGATGATACCGTTAACGCTGTTGGCTCTATGCAGCTTGGGGCTGTTTCTACCACAAAATCGTCTACGTGAAAATCTATATCAGGAGATGTACTGGATGTCGTAGCCACAAATGCAAAACGTACTAAACCCGAATAGCTGCTTAATGCCACCGTTTCTGTTTGTCCCGTATTGCTATAAGACCCTGCCCCCGTATATGTTTTTAAGATATTGGCGTTAGACCATGTAGTACCACCATCAGTAGAAATTACCAAATCTACTTTATGAGTTCCCAATGTAGATTGGGCTGTAGTACCTAGATAGCTAGTTACTGCAATTTTATATTTCAAGCGATAAACGCCAGGTGTAGCCCCCAAATTTACTTTTTGAGACAATACCCAATCGTTTTTAGTGCCATACAGATTTATTCTGAAGCCTTTATTTCCTGCTACGTTGGCAAAATCACCTGAAACCCATGCCGTTGATGTTCCGCTCAATGTAGAAGAGGCCGCTAACGTTCCTGTGGCTGATGTCCAGCAAGAGGCAGGATAAGTATCAAACGTTTGTAAGACTGTTGGTGCATTTTCTGGGTTGCACAATGTCGTAAATGTAGAAGAGGAGGCCCAGTTGCTATAGATACCGCTGCCACAATAAGAGCGCACCCAAAGTTTATAACTTGTGTTAGCCGCCAAACCCGAAGCTGAAGCCGTTACTACACCAGCCGAAGTCATGCCATGCGTAACATCGTTGCCAGTACCTGCAGAAAGAGTACTTGGCACAATTTCCCATTCATAACCACCCGTAGGGTTAGAAGTAGAAGCTGTCCAAGCCAACGACGCAGAAGAGGTAGTAATCGAAGATACCGCAAGAGATGTTGGTAGATTACAAGAAGGAGTAAACGATGATGAAGCAGTCCAAACACTTGTACCACTGCCTCCGCAATCCGAACTTACATAAAAATAGTGGGCAGAACCAGGAGTCAAACCTGTAAGGTTGGTTGTAAGCACACCCGCAGCCGTCGTACCACTCGACACTAAGCCCGTAACACCACTTCCTGCTGCCCCACTTGTACGTACTTCCCATTTATAGCCGTTAGAAGGTGCAGGAGAAGCCGCAGGCCATGTAGCCGTAGCCGTCGTAACTGCTACCGCAGACATTGCCACGCTCGCAGGAGCAACACAGCTCGGAGGTGTAAATGCATATATTTGACCAGTAGCTGGTTTGGCAGAAATATTGGCCGTTTCTACTGTAGAACTTACCGTAGGAGCTGTACCTGAACCATTAAGCGACAAATAAGTACCTGATCCAGTAGTAGCACCTGCTATACCGATGGAAGCAGTTCCTGAGCTAACAGCTCCAGACTCTTGCTGGTAAATAAACTCTATTTTATTTGTCCCCTCATACAACTTTACTTGAAAAGAAATCGTAGAACCTGTTGCATTATAGTTCCATTGCCAATTCAAATATTCAATAGTAAATACTTGAGAGCCTGCCGTTCCAGTAGTAATATATTTAGCAGACCCAGTACCACTTGCCCCATCCAAATCATCCCATAAAGGAGCTAAAAGAGGGCGGCGACCTGTTGTTGTTGCCAAATTATTAGTACTAGTAGTAGTAGCCGAAGTATTGAATGAAACAAATCCATCAGACGCTGCTATCACATTCGTATAGTTTACACCATTAAACGTAAACGTAAAGCCAATCGGAATAGACGTAGATGTTTTGAAATCACCTAAAAAGTCAGCAGCAGAGGTAGAGGTAGTAACATTTGTACCGCCACTAATCGGCGTAAACGTACCTGCTGAAGCGGCAAAACTATAACCACTTACTTGCCCCCACGTTCGGGTCGGAGACAGTACCACAGAGGCCAGCACCGCCACTACACCGAGCGCGCGCGTAAGCCATTTTTGAGGTTTGTACAGATAATTCATTTGTTAATAAACGGTTAATAATTGAAAAAATAAGGACTTATAAATAGTAGATATACTACCACTATATTCCATACAATTCTAATAATTAAAACATCATAACGCAAGTTTTACCCTCAAACACGCATTTTACTTCGATTAACATACTTATTTTTTCGACTAATTTTTTCGATATATCTAACCTTTATTGATTTTTTGATTTTTTTAATTTATTTTGGATAAAATATCCATATTAAGAATACATACAAAATATTTAAACCAAAAATACAGCCATATACAAAATTTTATTTCGAAAACACAGCTCACAATTTTCTCAAAAAAAATCCGAATTACTCTTATTTTAGATATAAAAAGCACAAGAGTGCCTTTATTTTAACAAATATTCTATATAAAAAATAATATTTAATACTAAAGTAATATTTAATTAAATTTACCTAAAAAAAGCCTGCACCCTCTCGGATGCAGGCTTTTTTTATAAAACAATCGCATTTTTACAGGCCACCCACCACGACTTCGGTCATGTGCGCAGGATCATAATACTGCTGCGCCAAACGCTGCAACTGCTCTGCTGTAGTGTTGCGTATGGCATCAATATACTGGTTATAGTAGTCGTATTTCAGCCCGTCGAAATGTACCGTTTTGAAGCGTTCGGCCAGTGCAAAAGGCGTGTTGATGGAGTTGGCAAAGCTGCCCAACATATAATTACGCACCGTATCCAACTCGTCGGTTGGTACAAGTTCCGTGCGCAAAATTTCCATTTCTTTATAAATTTCCTCAATCGTAGCATCAGCTACGTTTTTGTTCACGTCCGTACCGATTACCATGTAGCCGCTGTTAAACGTCGGCACAACCGACGAATGAATCCCGTAAGTATAGCCTTTTTCTTCTCGGATATTTTTCATCAGGCGAGAACCGAAGTAGCCGCCAAAAATTTCGTTGAGCAATTTTAGTCCCAAATAATCAGGGTGTTTGCGGCTCACCATCGCACGCCCCACGCGCACCGACGCTTGTACGCTACCTTCTTTGGGTAAGAAAAAACGTTGTTTATGTGCCGTTTCCGCAGGTGCGGCCACTAATTTTTGGGCAGGTACGCCAAACGTGATTTGTCCCAAAGTCTGATCTATGGCTTTGAGCAAACTGTCAGGATAATGCCCCGACAACATCACTTCAAAAGGCTGTACAGCAACGGTTTGAGCGTAATAATTACGCAATTGTTCGCTGTTTTGCGCCATGATTACTTCTTCCGAAAGTGCCACGCTCAAAGGGTGATTTGCCCCAAAAATTTCTTTTTTGAACTGCACACCCGCCAAATACGCCGTTTTTTCCAAATTAACGCGGTGCTGTTGCAGGCTAATATTTTTGAGGTTTTCCAGTTCTTCTTCAGGGAACGAGGCTTGCGTAACAATCTCGGCGATAAGCGGCAACAAATTCGGCAAAAACTTCGGCAGCGTATAAACCGATAAAAACGTGCGTTCCGCGCCAGTTTGCACTTCCATAAATGCGCCATATTGCGCGATTTGCTCGGTTATCTGCTTGGAAGTGTGGGCTTTCGTACCTTCGGCCAGCATTTTGGCCATAAAAAACGAAACGCCGTTGGCTGGCTGATTCACCGTGCCGCTATTAAAGAAAATTTCCAAACCTACTACTTCTTGTTTGCCCGCGTTGAGCGTGTAAAGGTTTGCGCCGTTGTGCAGGCGATGGCACTGCGCGTGCGGCATATCAAAATGCGTAATTGGCTCTATGGCAGGAGCTTGGGTTCTATCTAATGGCATATTTTGCTGTGTTAATACGCTTTACATTTGTAGCGCATATCCATAAATAATTACAATTTGTATTTTGGTAAAAACGACCGAAAACTACTTGTTTCGCAACTGCTCCACCTGATTGGGTGTAAGTCCTGTTACTTCTGCAACAAATTCATTATCAAGTCCTTTTTTGATTAAATTTTCGGCAATCATTCGCTTCTGCTGAAATTCTGCATCAGATTTTAGCGACAATATTTCACTGGCCTTATAATGCAAATAATCCAAGTATCGGTTATAGCCATATTGGTCGTCGGCAGGCAGGCGCATAAAATCCAACACCTCTCCTGCTTGCCGCAAACCTTTGGCCTTAAACTCGTCTTTCACTTCGCTATTTTTCAAGAAATAAATCCATTCGTCGAGCGTGTCTTTGGCCACATCGTCAAAATTATTCACCTTAAGCACATAAAATTCGGGGAAAATATCCGCCACATTTTCTTTCTGAAAAGCCGTTTTTTGTCGTTCCGAAAGTCCCAAAGTGTCGTGCCTATGCAGGCCATAAAAATTGGTAACACCTTTGTAAATGTAGTCTTGCCCTTGCCCCAAATCGAAATAAACGATATTGACCGAAATTATTTTCTTAATCTCGGCGTATGGCTGCCCCAAACGCAAATTTTCCGTCAGAATTTTGGACGCGCCATAAGCCATTCTTTGAAAAAAATCTATTTCGTAAGTATTCTGTATTTCTACAATAATGAGTTCATTTTTAGCATTTTGCGTAAGAATATCCACCCGATTAAACTTGTCGTCTTCGGCCTCTTGGTTGCTTTCGCTTTCCAAAATCCGCTCGATGCGAATATCCTCAAAAAGTAACTCACTCAAAAAACCTTCCAGCACACCAAAATTAGCTTTGTTGCGAAGTAGTTTTTTGACTGCCCAATCAAAACGAATTAGTTTTTTTTTCATCTGAAAAGATTATTTATAACACTAATAATCAACGCGTTGCATTTCGCGCTTGATGTCGCGGTCTTTGATGTCTTCGCGTTTGTCGTAGAGTTTTTTACCACGCGCCAAAGCAATTTCCAACTTCGCAAAACCCCTGTCGTTGATGAACATACGCACGGGAATAATCGTAACGCCGTTGTCCTGCGACTTGTCCAACAATTTTTTCAATTCTTTGCCTTTGAGCAAAAGTTTGCGGTCGGTTTTGGGTTGGTGGTTGTTGTATGTGCCTTCCGTGTACGTGGAAATGTGCATATTCACCACAAACAATTCCGTGCCTTTAAACGTACAAAACGCGTCTTGCATTTGTACTTTGGATTGGCGAATCGACTTGATTTCCGTTCCGCGCAGCACCATTCCCGCCACAAAAGTTTCTAAGAAATGATATTCAAACGAAGCACGTTTATTTTTGATATTAACAAATTTTTCGACTTTTTCTTTCTGAGCCATAATATTTTAACTAAAACAAGACGAAGGCCAAACGCCTTTCGCCACCTACAAAATTACGTTGATGTTGCAAAATAACAATTGGTTTGCAACAAGCCCCTACACTATCGTTTTTTAGTCCGTGTGCCGTGCCGCTGCTGCTCCTTAGCGTGCCGTTTGCACATTATTTTTTTAAGTTTTTGGAATAAAAACGTACTTTGGGGAGATTTTTATAAAAGAAATTGCGTTTTGTAACCGAACATTTCCTTCTTAAATCAGTTCCATGATAGAAAATATTTTAATACAACTCAAAGCCTACAAGAAAAAATATTACCAAAATCAGCTACTCAAAGGCGCGTTGCTTGGCGTTGGGCTGCTGGCCGCGGCGTATTTGCTGGTAAACGTATTGGAATATTACGGCAATTTTGGCAAAGGTGTCCGCACTACTTTGTTTTTCTCGTTTTGGGGTGTATTGGCATTTGTATTTGTGCGCTGGATACTGATTCCTGTGGCGCGATTGCTCAACCTCAACAAAGCACTTTCCGACGAGCAAGCCGCCCAGCAAATTGGTCAATTTTTCCCAGAAATAAAAGATAAGCTACTCAATACCTTGCAGTTGAGCCAAATGACCGTAGCCGAAAACTCTTTGTTGCAGGCCAGCATTGCCCAAAAAACGCAAGAACTTTCGGTCGTTCCGTTCACGCAAGCCATCAACTTCGGCGAAAACCGCAAATATTTGCGCTACGCCGTGCCGCCTATCGGAATAATCATACTTATATTACTTTTTGTTCCGCAGCTTTTCACCGAAAGCACTACGCGCATTTGGCGTTATCAGGAAACGTATTTACCCAAAGCTCCTTTCGATTTTGTGTTGCAAAATAGCGACCTAAAAGCCTATCAGGGAGAAGATTACGACATCAAACTACGCATTGCGGGGCAAGCCTTGCCAGCACAAGTCTATTTGCAACTCGACGGCAACCGCAAGCAAAAAATGGAGCTTCAGGCCAACGGCGATTATACATTTACCCTCAAAAATATTCAAAAACCCGTTGGTTTTTCGTTTGAAGCGGCAGGCTTTAACTCCGCCGAATACGATTTAGAACTCATCAGCCGCCCGAACCTGACAGGCTTTAACGCACGCCTCGAATATCCTGCATATTTGCACAAACGCAACGAAAATTTGAGCAATGTCGGCAATTTCACTGTGCCTGCGGGTACGCTTGTGCGTTGGGATTTTGAAGGCATCGCAACCGACAGTTTGTACGTGGTGGCTGGTGGCCAAATGCTGGCCGCCGAACCCGAAAGCGACAATCATTTCAAGGCTTCACGCAAATTTGTACGCTCCACCGACTACGAAATTAAGCTCAAAAACAAGCAGGCCGCCAACAAAGAAAACATCAAATACCGCGTGGACGTAATCCCCGATTTGCACCCACAAATTACGCTGGAGCAGTACCGCGACACGGCATTGTTCAATTTTATGGTGTTGGGCGGCAACATCAGCGACGACTACGGACTCACGCGCCTGCAACTCACTTACAAAGTAACCGACAGCAAAGGCCACCTTCGACAAAAGGAAAAACACGTGCCTATTCGCATCAATTCGGGGCAGGCAAGCCAAAGTTATTTGTACCAATGGAACATTGATAGTTTGCATCTAAAACCAAACGAAAGTCTGGAATATTTCGTAACGGTTTGGGACAACGACGGCGTAAGCGGTGCGAAAAGTTCGCGCTCGCGTAGCTATCAATTCCAAATGCCTTCGGCACAAGATTTTGAAAAAGAAATGGACGCTTCGGCAGAAAAAACCGAAAAAGCCTTAGACGCCAACACCAACAAAGCCAATGAGTTGCGTAAAGAATTGCAAAAAGTAAAAGACCGCCTCAGAGGAAAGAAAACGCTTTCGTGGCAAGACAAAAAAGCCATTGAAGAACTGCTCAAAAAGAAAGAAGATTTGCAAAAACAAATCGAGCAGATGCAAAAGGAAAACGATTTGAACAAAGAAAAACAAGAGCGTTTTGGGCAGCAGTCGCAGGACATCAAAGAAAAATATGAAAACCTGCAAAAGCTCATGAACGAACTTTTGGACGACAAAACCAAAAAGTTATACGAGGAACTCCAAAAACTTTTGGAAGAAAAAACTTCGCCCGAACAACTCCAAAACACGCTTGAAAAAATAGACAAGCAAGAGAAAAATTTGAGTAAAGAGCTTGACCGCGCCTTAGAATTGTTCAAAAAGCTACAATTTGAGCAAAAAATGGAACAAAGCGTGAAGAAGCTCGACGAGTTGGCCGAAAAACAAGAAAAATTGGCCGAAAAAACCGAGCAACAGCAGGACAAAAAAGGCAACGAGGCCGCACAAGAAGAACTCAAAAAAGAGCAAGAGGAGCTTAACAAAATGTTTGAGGAACTAAAAGAAGACCTCAAGGCCTTAGAGGAGTTGAACAAGGGAATGGAAGACCCATCGGAAATGCCCGACACCGAAAACGAACAACAAAACGTTGATAGTGAGCAAGAAAATAGCTCGGAGCAGCTCAACCAAAAGCAAAACAGCAAGGCAGCCAAATCGCAAAAAAATGCGGCAAAGGAAATGAAGAAAATGAGCAAGTCTTTGCAAGCCTCGATGGAAAGCCAAGAGAGCCAAGAAAACGAGGAAAACATGGAAGATTTACGTAACATTCTCGAAAACCTCATTACGCTGTCTTTTGACCAAGAAGATTTGATGAAAGAGTTTAGGCAAGTAAACCAACTCGACCCGCGTTATATCACGCTGTCGCAGCAGCAACTCAAACTCAAAGACGATGCCGTAGTAATCGAAGATAGTCTTAACGCATTGGCTAAGAGAGTGTTCCAAATTCAGTCGTTCGTAACGCGCGAAGTCGGCGAAATGAAAGGCAACATGGAAGAAAGCGTGGAAGCCATTCGCCAACGCAGACAAGGCGTGGCCGCAGGCAAACAGCAGTTGGCCATGACGTCTATGAACAATTTGGCTCTATTGCTCAACGACGTGCTCAAACAAATGCAAGAGCAAATGGCGCAGTCCAAACCGGGCAGCGGCAAAGGCAAAAAGAAAGGCAAGCAAAAAGGCGGCGCAGGCGGCATGAGTGAGTTACAAAAACAACTTAATCAGCGCATTGAAGGCCTCAAGAAAAGCGGAAAAAGTGGCCGCGAGCTTTCGGAAGAGTTGGCCAAATTAGCCTCCGAGCAAGAAGCCTTGCGCAAAGCCTTGCAGGAAATGGAAAAAATGTCTGGTGGTGGAGAAAATGGCGGTGAAGGCGGCGAGAAAGAAGGCGGCCAAAAGGCTGGCAACAAACTCAGCGAGTTGAAAAAAGAGATGGAAAAAACCGAACAAGATTTGGTGAACAAACGCATTACGCAAGAAACCATCAACCGCCAACGCGAAATTTTGACGCGACTTCTGGAGGCCGAAAATGCCATGCGCCAACGCGAACAAGACCCAAAACGCGAATCCAGAACGGGCAAAGAACTCACACGTCAAATTCCGCCATCGTTTGAGCAATATCTCAAGCAAAAGGAAAAGCAAGTGGAGTTACTCAAAACTATTTCGCCAGCGGTTACGCCATTCTACAAACAAGAAACGAACCGTTATTTCCAAGAATTGAAGAATTAGTTATACGACTGAAATAAAAAGGGAGACCATTAGGTTTCCCTTTTTATTTGTCCAAGGTCTTAATATTCCACTTAACACAGCTTTTAGGCCTCATTCTGGGAAATTAAAACGCCTATTTGGGACACTCAAAAACACTTTTGGGAGAGTTAAAAAATGGCTTTCGGGGCACTTGATTAGGTTTGCATCAGCGAATTTAATTTTTGTACCATGAAAAGAATAAACATACTCTTTCTTCTGCTGGTCTTGATTTTCAATCAAACGAAAAGCTTCGGCCAAAACAATGACGGCGCATTAGACCCCACGTTTACGTCTATGGCCAACGAACAAGTAAATGCCATTGCCGAGCTTTCCGACGGCAAATACATTATTATAGGCAAATTTACCCAATACGACGGCATTGCCCGAAATGGCGTGGCGCGGCTCAATGCAGACGGCACACTCGACCAAAATTTCACGGTCGGGACAGGCGCAAACGCCGAAGTAAAATGTGTGTTGGTGCAGCCAGATGGCAAAATCCTAATTGGTGGTTTCTTTACCCAATACAATGGCGTAGCCGTTTCGCGCATGATACGCCTCAACGCAGACGGTACACTCGATGCCACGAACATGCAAACCATGGCCAACGGCGATGTTTATACGATGACGCGCCAAACGGACGGCAAATATTTGGTGGGCGGCAATTTTACTACTTTCAATGGCGTAACCCGCAACCGCATCACACGCCTTAACGCAGACCTTAGTACAGATACCAGCTTCGCTCCTATCGGCGCGGGAGCTTCGATTTATACCATTACGCAGCAAACCGACGGCAAAATATTGATTGGCGGGCTTTTTGAGTTTTTCAATGGCGTGGCGCACAGCAAAATAGCACGCCTCAACGCAGACGGCAGTTTGGACAATACGTTTTTGGCACAACTTCAAACTGGAAGTAGTTACTATATCACGAAAATAGCGTTACAAAGCACTGGCAAAATTATTATTACAGGTTCATTTTATAATGTAAATGGCTCTAATGATAAATTATATATTACACGTTTGCGTGCCTCCGATGGCCTTAATGACGACACCTTTAATAACATTTTTTTAGGCACAGGCTCTAATCACGGAACAAATTCTTTTATCAATAATGCGATTGTTACCAGCGACGACAAAATTATTATTACGGGTCCTTTTACCGTATATAATACGGTGATACGCAATGGACTGGCACGCGTTACCGCCGAAGGGCTTTTGGATGATACATTTTTCCCTGGCAGTTCTTCTCTTGGTTTTATGACGCCAATCGGTCTAAATGCACAAGGAATGGGCTTATCGTACAATTCCACTACCAAAAAACTCATGGTAGTTGGTCAATTCACGTCCTATCACCTTACTACTACGAACGTAAATCGTGTGATTAGGGTAAAAATGAATGACTGCACCAACACAAACATTACCACACAACCCACAAGCCAAGCGGCGTGTTTGGGCGGCTCGGTAACACTAAGCGTAGCCGCAACGGGAAGCAATTTGGCTTATCAATGGAAAAAAGGAACGACCAACATCGGAACGGGCGCAACACTCACACTCAACAACTTAACTGCCGCACAATTCGGGACAGATTATAGCGTGGATATTACGGGCGGTTGCGGAACAGTAACTTCCAACACTTTCGCCATTACCCAAATGCCAGAGACCGTCATCAGTACACAACCAACAAGCCAAGCCGCTTGTTTGGGTGGTTCGGTAACGCTAAGCGCAGTCGCGACGGGAAGCAATTTGGCTTATGAATGGCAAAAAGGAACTTCTAACGTCGGGACAGGTGCAACGCTCACACTCAACAATTTGGTAGCCAATCAATTCGGGACAGACTACCGTGTTATTGTTACGGGTATTTGTGGTTCGGTTACTTCCAACACCTTTGCCGTTACGCAAAATGCAGCGACTGACATCAGCACACAACCCACAAGCCAAGCCGCTTGCTTGGGTGGCTCGGTAACGCTAAGCGTAGCCGCGACAGGTAGCAATTTGGCTTATCAATGGAAAAAAGGAACGACCAACATCGGAACTGGTGCAACACTCACACTCAACAACTTAACTGCCGCACAATTCGGAACGGATTATAGCGTAGTCGTTACGGGTGGTTGCGGTTCTCCAATCACTTCCAACACTTTCGCTGTTACGCAAAATGCCGCGACGGCCATCAGCACACACCCCACAAGTCAAGCCGCTTGTTTGGGTAGCTCGGTAACACTTAGCGTAGCCGCGACAGGTAGCAATCTTTCGTATCAATGGAAAAAAGGCGCGACCAACATCGGTACTGGTGCAACACTCACACTCAATAACTTAACCGCCGCACAATTCGGAACGGATTATAGCGTAGTGGTTACGGGTGGCTGCGGTTCTCCAATCACTTCCAACACTTTCGCTGTTACGCAAAATGCCGCAACGGCCATCAGCACACAGCCCACAAGCCAAGCGGCTTGTTTGGGTGGCTCAGTAACACTAAGCGTAGCCGCGACAGGTAGCAATCTTTCGTATCAATGGAAAAAAGGCGCGACCAACATCGGAACTGGTGCAACGCTCACACTCAACAACTTAACTGCCGCACAATTCGGAACGGATTATAGCGTAGTCGTTACAGGTGGTTGCGGTTCTCCAATCACTTCCAACACTTTCGCTGTTACGCAAAATGCCGCGACGGCCATCAGCACACAACCCACAAGCCAAGCGGCGTGTTTGGGCGGCTCGGTAACGCTAAGCGTAGCCGCAACAGGTAGCAATCTTTCGTATCAATGGAAAAAAGGCGCGACCAACATCGGTACTGGTGCAACACTCACACTCAACAACTTGACTGCCGCACAATTCGGAACGGATTATAGCGTAGTGGTTACGGGTGGCTGCGGTTCTCCAATCACTTCCAACACTTTCGCTGTTACGCAAAATGCCGCGACGGCCATCAGCACACAGCCCACAAGTCAAGCCGCTTGTTTGGGTAGCTCGGTAACACTTAGCGTAGCCGCAACGGGTAGCAATTTGGCTTATCAATGGAAAAAGGGTACAACCAATATCGGCACTGGTGCAACGCTCACACTCAACAATTTAACTGCCGCACAGTTCGGAACGGATTATAGCGTAGTAGTTACGGGTGGCTGCGGAACGGTAACTTCTAATACATTTGCTTTAACTAAAAAAGATACGTTCCAAACCGTGCTAAACATCAACTTGCCAGTAGGCCAAATCTACAACTTTGGTAGCCAAGTACTTTCGCAAGCTGGGATGTACAGCCTTACGCTTCCTGCTTCCAACGGCTGCGACAGTACCGTCATTTTGCACCTGTCGTACATTACGGGTATAGACGACCAACTCGCCACCAATGCCGCGATTTCTGCTTACCCGAACCCAAGCAAAGGCAAAGTATTTTGGAATATTGCAGAAGGCAAAACGGCTCAAATTCAAGTGTTTAATTTACAAAGAAAATTACTTGTAGCACAATCGGTTAGCACCAACAACAACACACTTGATTTATCGGCGTTGGCTTCGGGCGTGTACGTGGCACGTGTACGCGAAGGCAATCGCCAATATAATTTGCGCATCGTGAAAGAATAACACAGCCGCGATGTATTATCCCACCAAAAAGGCCTCTAAGTTTTAGAGGCCTTTTTGGTATAAATTAGATATATCAAATCCCTAACATTGTTTCTACTTGGGCTTTTTTCTCGCTGCCAATCGGCACGCGCTCGCCTGTGCTCAATTCCAAAACGCCATTGCCTGTCTTGGAGTAAGTACGCACGTATTGCAGATTGACGGTGTACGAACGATGCACGCGCAAAAAATTAGGCTTTTGTTCGAGCTTATCAAAATAACTTAAACTCTTGGAAATCAATATTTTTTCTCCCGAAATCATGTTTATCACCGAATAGCTGCGGTCGGCGGTAATCACCACAATTTCATCTATTTTGATAAGGCGTATGCCTTCGCTCATCGGCAAACTGATTTTATCCCACTGCGAAAACATCAGATTTTCCTCCGTGAGTTGCTTGTACAGTTTTCCGTTTTGTTGCTGCGTATCGCCCAAAAATCGTTTTTCGGCTCGCTTCAAAGCTCTGGCCAACTCGTCGGGCTGAAGCGGTTTGAGCAAATAATCAATCGCGCCAACCTCAAAAGCCTTAAGCGAATACTCACTGTAACCCGTCAGGAACACCGTACTGAAATTCACTTCTTCGGGCAAAAAGAACTGGAACAATTCAAAACCAGGGTATTGCGGCATTTCTATATCACTGATTACCAAGTGCGGATGGTGTTGCTTAATGGCAATAACGGCCTCTGGTACGGTGTGGCATTGCGCCACGATGGTATGCTCTGGGTGAAACTCGCGCAACAACCCCGCCACCGCTTTCATTACGTTTGGCTCGTCGTCAATCAGTAATATTTTTAGCATAAGATGTGTATTTGATGTGAATGAATGCTTTTGTTCCTAAAGGTAAACCATTGGCCAGCAAATCAGTATAGCCAAAAGTAATGTTGGTTTGTAGCAGCAAGTTGTAAAGATTTATTCGTTTGGACAAGGCATTGGTAGAAAAAGAAACGTGTCCGCTTTTGCGCTTTTGGGCGGCGGCCTCTCGGCCTATTCCGCTGTCCGTTACCTCAATTTGAAGGCTATTGTCGGCGGTATCCAACACAAAATCTATCAACAAACGCCGCTCTCCCGTCTGGTGCGCCAATCCGTGTTTGATGGCATTTTCTATCAGCGGATGAATGAGTTGTGTGGGAATATTTTTTTGCAAATTCAGTTGGCTGTCCGTCCTGATTTCCCAGCGAATGGAGTTGTCGAGGCGCGAATTTTCAAGTTTAATATAGGTTTCCAGATGCGTAATTTCGTCTTTAATACTAATCCATTTTTTGTCCGAAAAATCTAAAATTTTGCGCGTAAACTTGGCGTATTCGCCCAAAAGCTGCACGGCGGTTCGCTTGTCGCCGTCCATAATCATGCCCTGAATGGATTGGAGAATATTAAAAATAAAATGCGGATTCATCTGCGCACTCACCGCCGTCAGTTGCGACTCTATCAAAGCTAACTCATTGGCTTGCTGTTGTTTTATTCTTTTTATTCTAAAATAAATGAACACCAAACCAACCGCTAACACTGCCACTGCCCACAGCACTATTTTTAAACTTATGGTAAACGGCTTGGCCGACACCGTCCAAGTCAGGCGTTGGGTTTGGGCGGCATAAAACGGCGAACTTAACCGAAATTCGGCCCAATGCGTACCTGCGGTTTGGGCTATTAGTTGCCATTTTCCGCCACTTTTCGCCAAACTTTGCCATTGCGGTTGCTCGTCGGTGCGCACACTAATAGCCTCGATTTGCGCTTCACTCAATGCGATTTGTTCGTATTCAAAATCAATGGCCGCACCTTCGGCAATTGGGCTACTGTCCTGCAAACTCACCAACAAACGCGCCGTAGTGGCGGCAACAGGCTTTCGGCGGCTGATTCTGAACAAACCGCGCGTACCGACCACCCAAATAAATTGCGGAGAAAGTGCCAAGTTTTTTATTTTTAGAGACAAAACATCTTCCACCCCAAAAACGCATTGTTTGGCCGCCGTGTGCGGGTTTAACGCGATTACTTGCTGCTTTTTGTTGATATAAAAAACACCTTCTGCGTCGGCTGCCAATGCCATAATATATTCATTTTCAGAAAATTGCTGAATAAATTTCGGCCAATTATTTTCCAAAACTTCAAACTGAAATAAACCTTTCGTACTGCCTACCCAAAGTTGCGAACCACACACGGCCATACAACGCGCCGTAATGCTTTGGCCGTCAGGCGTGCGCAACTCGTGGCCGTTGCCGCTTCGGTCAAAAACCCAAAGTCCATCGTCATAACCGACGGCATACGCCCATTTTCCCGCCAAAGTTTGGCAACTAATCGCGCGGCCATTGCGCAAAGGCAAGATTTTACGCGTTCCCATCGCCACGCGCAAAGCGGCTTTTTCGGGTTCTTGAGGCGCATCAAAAATATTGGCCCCTACTACACAACTTTCTGTAAACAAAGCCATTAGCCAATCTCCGCCGCGCGTGCGGGTGGCCATTCGCCCCATCAAAGCCAGTTTTTGCAGTTGCAGTGTTTTGGCTTGCCAAATTCCTTCGCTGGTCAGCAACCTGCCGCCCGTCATGGGCTGAATGAAAGCAATTTCGCGTTTGGCGGTTTGTCCAGAACTCCACAACTGCGCGGCGGCGGTGTCCGTGCGATGCAAACGCCCGTCCAAATCGCCCAAAATGAGTTGATTTTTATCTACCAAAATGGAGCAAAAACGCTTGTCGGCAAAACTTTGCGCTATGCTCAAACTTTGCACCTGAAACAATTTTCCGTCCAGCGTCGAGAGCCAACGCGTACCACTTTCGTTGCTTACAATGTCGCTTACGCGCTCGCCTGCAAGCAGTTGCGTTGCGGGGACATTTTCGTTGGGCAAACAAATAGCCCCATCGTTGGTACAAAACCACAGGTTTTGGGCTTCCTGCACGCTATGAAAAACGCGCACGTTCGCCGCTATTTGCCCATACATTTTTCTACCCAAAAGTTCCACTAACGGAGCCGTGTACAAATTGCCTTTGTGCGTGCCAACAGGCTGGCCGCGCCACCACGTAAGCTGCAAATCCGTTTGCGCAAAAGGCGTTTGAACTTGCTTAATTCTTTGGTTTTCAGTAAAAAATAATTTGCCTGTGGCCGTCAGCCCCGCGATTCGTTGCGTTTTATTTTCTGTATCAAAAGTTGTAAAAACCTCGTTGGCGGGCAGTTTGAGCAAAGTGTCGGCGGTTTGGTGCGTGTAAGCAAGTATTGCTTTTTCGTAACAAATAAAAAGCTGGCGGCCTGCCGTGTTCATGTTGATAAGGCGGCCAAAATGCGTGGGAGTTGGCAGCACTTGCAGCGAGTCGGCACGCAACGTAAACACGTTACCCGAAAAGTTTCGACACCAAACCGTTCCGTCGGAGGTCTGGCACAGGCTCGACAAACTTTGCGCGTAGCGGCTGGGAGCTTCCCATTTTCGCACGCTTTGGCCGTCGTAGCGGTACAGCCCTTCGTCTGTGCCAATGTACAAATAGCCGTTGGGTTGGCCTATCATCAAATCATAAATTTCTGATGGAGCAATCCGCAATTTCAGGTTTAAATTTTCGGCAAAAGGCGTTTGCGCTTGACTCAATAATACATTGATTATCAAGAAAAAGCAAATTATAAACGGAATAAAAGTGTGTTTCATTGTGCCTTGAAAATAGCCAAATTCTTTGGGTTTTCAAGGGCAATTTTTAGAAGATTTTTACAAAAAAAATCAGCCCAATTTCAATTTGTTGCAGTGTCAATACAATTGAAATTGGGCTGATAGATTTATCCAAAAAACTTAGGCGATTTGCTCGGCCAAATCTTTTTCTACTTTCAAATTTTCGATAATAAAACGCTGACGTTCAGGCGTATTTTTACCCATAAAATAATTGAGCAACTTCGCAATTTGGGTTTCTTTTTGCAAAATAACAGGCTCCAAACGAATGTCTTCGCCAATGAAACCCGCAAACTCTTCGGGCGAAATTTCTCCCAAACCCTTAAAGCGTGTAATTTCGGGTTTTGGCCCTAATTTCTTAATCGCTTTCTGGCGTTCGGTGTCCGTGTAACAATACTGCGTTTCTTTTTTGTTGCGTACCCGAAACAACGGCGTTTCCAAAATGTACACGTGTCCGTTACGCACCAATTCGGGGAAAAACTGCAAGAAAAACGTAAGCAACAGCAAACGAATGTGCATTCCGTCCACGTCGGCATCGGTTGCGATTACGATACGATTATAACGCAAGCCTTCTATGCCATCTTCGATGTTTAGGGCGTGTTGGAGCAAGTTAAACTCCTCATTTTCATACACAATTTTCTTGGTCAGGCCAAAGCAGTTGAGCGGCTTTCCGCGCAAACTGAACACGGCTTGCAATTGCACATCTCGCGATTTGGTGATAGAACCACTCGCCGAGTCACCTTCTGTAATGAACAAAGTAGTGTTATGACGTGCGTCGTTTTTCTCGTCCGTGCGGTGTACGCGGCAATCGCGCAATTTGCGATTGTGCATATTGGCTTTTTTGGCGCGGTCGTTGGCCAGTTTCTTAATGCCCGCAATTTCTTTGCGTTCGCGTTCGGACTGCAAAATACGTTTGAGTAGCGCGTCGGCAGTAGTTGGGTTTTTATGCAAAAAATCGTCGAGGTATTTTTTCACAAAATCATTTACAAAACTACGCATCGAAGCACCTTCGGGGGCAACATTCAAAGAACCCAATTTTGTTTTGGTTTGCGACTCAAACACAGGCTCTTGCACACGCACACTGATAGCCGCCACGATAGAGGCGCGAATATCTGCCGCATCAAATTCCTTTTTGTAAAATTCGCGTACCGTCTTTACCACAGCTTCCCGAAATGCCGCCAAGTGCGTCCCGCCTTGCGTGGTATATTGGCCGTTCACGAACGAATAATATTCCTCGCCATATTGGTTGGAGTGCGACATCGAAATTTCTATGTCATTGCCTTTCAGGTGAATAAGCGGATAACGTAAACTTTCCTCGTCGGTTTTGTGGCGCAACAAGTCCAACAAACCATTTTGCGAAAAATACTTTTGTCCGTTATAGTTGATAGTCAGGCCAGCGTTCAAGAAAGCATAATTCCAAAGCTGTTCTTGTAAATATTCGGGTCTGAAATGATAATTCTTAAAAATTGTGTTATCGGGTTCAAAAGCAATAAAAGTACCGTTGCGCTCTTTGCTGGGTTGCTCGGCGGCATCGTTGTTTAGTATTCCTTTTTCAAATTCCGCGATTTTGGTTACGCCTTCGCGCACGGATTGCACCTTAAAATAATTGGACAAAGCGTTTACGGCTTTCGTACCTACGCCATTTAGCCCAACCGATTTTTGAAATGCTCCCGAATCGTACTTGCCGCCCGTATTGATTTTGGACACGCAATCCACGACTTTGCCCAACGGAATACCTCGTCCGTAATCGCGCACTTCCACCCGATGTTCCGTAATTTTTATATCGATAGTTTTGCCATAGCCCATCACGTGTTCGTCTATGCTATTGTCAATTATCTCTTTGACAAGCACATAGATACCATCGTCGTAGGCCGAACCGTCGCCGAGCTTGCCGATATACATACCCGGACGAAGGCGTATGTGTTCGCGCCAGTCAAGCGATTTGATACTGTCTTCGCTATAATTTACGTTGTTTGTTTCTGCCATTCTTTTTCTTACTAATCAAAAAAACGTCCGCAATTTAATGATACCTCTTCGAAAATACAGTGTTTAATTTTAAAATAAGCAATTGCCACCCAACGAATCTACAACCATTTCGCTATAAAACCGCAAAGGTATATTTTTTATAAAAAACTAAATATCAACCTTTTAAATATCAAAATACACCCTATAATTCGCTGATTATTAGCGTAAATTTTTTGCTATGGGTTCTTGTGCTTAAATTTGACGGCTCTAAACATAGCAACACAAAGCCGCTGGCGGTTTGGGAGGATTGTTAAAAAGATGTATATTTAACCCAAATAAATCTGTAAATTACAGTAAATCAGTTCGTTTACACAACTAAAAGCGCAATGATATTTTATTCTTCGTTATCAAAAAATATTCCTGATGCCAATGCTTGCCCCAAACGGCCAGTGATACTTTCCATAACGTTTCTGATTGCACTTGTATTGGCTTTGGTTGTGCCTTCGGGCGTGGTAATGGCGCAAAAAAAATCTAAACGTTCTATCAGTTACCGCGACAAGACTGTTTATACCAAAGTTCCCAAAAGCTCGCTAAAGGAAAAAAAACGTAAGAATAAAAAGTTTACGCGTTCGCAACTGCAATACAAAACATTGCAGGCCAAAAAGCAACGCGCCATGGAAAAGCGCGATAATAAGCGCAATACACGTTCTCAGTTGCAGTACCGCACTTTGCGTCCTGAAGACCAACGGGCCATGGAAAAACGCGACAATAAACGCGATACACGTTCGCAATTGCAATACAAAACACTACCGCCCAACAAACAGCGCGAAATGGAAAAACGCGACAACAAAAAATGGGCTAATTCAGAACTTCAGTACAGAACCATGCACCCCGAAGACCAACGCGCCATGGAAAAGCGTGATAACAAAAAATGGGCTAATTCGGAGCTACAATACCGCACCATGCACCCGCGCGACCAACGGCGCATGGAAAAACGCGACAACAAGCTTTGGACGCAATCGCAATTACAATATCACACCATGTTGCCGGAAGACCAACGCGCCATGGAAAAACGTGATAATAAAAAGTTTGCCAATTCTGAACTTCAATACAGAACCATGCACCCGCGCGACCAACGACGCATGGAAAAACGCGATAATAAGCTAATGGCCGATTATGACGCGGGCTATCTGAACAGCAAAGCCGAACGCCGCGCCCGCCGCAGGAGTTTCTTTTTTCCTGAAGAATATCGCGCCAATACGCCAATGGAAAAGCACCGTAAAGCACGTCATACTTCTCGCCGCATTGCCGACTGGGAAGGAGACATAGCCATACGCAAAAGCGGCAAAAATATGCACCCAAGTTCAGTGTATTTGGGGCGTGCTTACTCCAAATCATTAGAAGGCAAAGAGCGTTACAGAAAAAGAATGTTACGTAAAACCCGCCGCAACAAAAAAGAATATCTCCCACCTTATTTGCGCGAAAAAGAACACCGTCCGCGCTACGACAAAGAAGCCGAAAAAGGGATTTGGGAAAATGGTATTTGGGAATAAACAATTTATAATCAATCAATTATACTATGAATTGGATTGCACTTACGGCAGGCTCTACACTCGAACAAATCCAGAAAGATTCTGCCCAACAACCTATTCTAATTTTCAAACACAGCACACGCTGTTCGATTAGTGCCACTGCCCTGAGTCGCCTCGAAAGAGCTTGGCAGCAAGGCGACGTAGCCAATACACAAACCTATTTGTTGGATTTGATTGCCTATCGAGAAATTTCTAACCAAATTGCCCAAGTGTTTGGCATCGGGCACGAATCGCCACAAATACTGCTGATTCGCAATGGCCAATGCGTATTCGATGCAAGCCATTGGGATATTGATTACCAAGATATTAAACAAAAAATAAACGCATAGCGTTAGTACACTACACCAAATTTCAATTACCCAATTTTTTACACCAAAAATCTACCTATTACACCATGTACAACACCGAAGCACTCAAAGAACTGCTTTATAAAATGGCTGATGACCAGCTAATTATAGGGCATCGCAACGCCGAATGGACAGGCATTGGGCCTTTGCTCGAAGAAGATATTGCGTTTTCGTCGATGGCACAGGACAAAGTAGGCCAAAGCCATGCACTGTACAATATTTTGCATGAGTTGGGAGAAAAAGAACCCGATACTATTGCTTTCACGCGACCTTCCGAACAGTTTCATTGCTGCCAGTTAGTAGAATTGCCTATCGGCGAATATGACTTTTCGCTTATACGTCATTTCTTGTTTGATAATGCCGAGTTAGTGCGTTTTGAAAGTCTGAGCCGCAGCAGCTACAAACCGTTGGCGCAATTAGCCCAAAAAATAAAAGGCGAAATCAAATACCACGTTATGCACGCCAACACGTGGATAAAACAACTCGGCAACAGCACAGACCACGAAGCACAGCAACGTTTGCAAACAGCCCTCAACGAGGCCATGCCATACGCATTAGGGATATTCGAACCGTCGGCTTTTGAGCAAGAGCTCATCGCAGGAGGGATTTTTGAGGGAGAAAAAGCCATTCAAAAAGAATGGCAGCAACGCATCGAAAAAGTGATAGATAGCACCAATCTTATGATGCCAGATACTACGATTTTGGCCGCCAAAACAGGAGGCAGAGCAGGCCGACATACACCTCATTTACAACCACTTCTGAGCGAAATGGGCGAAGTGTTCCGCTTAGAGCCTGATGCAAAATGGTAATCTGCTAACGTTATGAAAACCATCACAGAAGCAGTCATTTGGCAATGGTTGGAGGTAGTAAAAGACCCCGAAATTCCGACACTTTCACTCGTGGACATGGGCGTAATTACGTCCGTAACACTGGAAAATACGGGAACTGTTCGCGTGGAAATGACTCCTACATTCACGGGTTGCCCAGCCATTGAGGTAATGCGCAAGGAAGTAGAACAAACACTCAAGGCGCATGGCGTGGAGCAAATGCAAGTGCGCGTGTCTTTTGATACGATTTGGACTTCTGACCGCCTGACGGAAAAAGGTCGCGCGGATTTGCTCAAATTTGGGCTTGCGCCTCCGCCAGTACATGAGCAAATATTTGACATAGATATACTTAGCCATGTACCTTGCCCTAATTGTGGTAGTACCGACACGGTTTTGCGTTCGCCTTTTGGCCCAACGCTATGCCGTTCGTTGCACTATTGCCACAGTTGCCGACAAGGTTTTGAGCAATTCAAACCATTATAAAATATTCTTCGATTATCAGTAAAAAAGATATGACTCGTTTTCGCGCTTTTTTTTATGCGGCTCTGGTGGCTGCCACTTTCCAAACGGCTTGTAACAATTCGGACAGTTCGGGCAATTTGTCGGTAGAACAATTGCAAAAACGCGCCGATTCGCTTAACGTGGAAATGGATAAGTCGTGGGCGGAAATGATGCGCTCCGACGACAAGAAAATAACTCATATACAATGGCTTATGAGCAAAATGGATTCGTTGGGTTATTGCCATACGGATTCGCTGCCAAGTGCCTGCGACACGTTGCAGAAATTATACACGCGCCTGACTAAAGAGCGTTATACGCCTGCAACCATGAGCAATAGTTTGCTTATCGACAACTACGATTTGCGTACCGATTCGCTTTTAGACGGCATCAGTCATGTGCTGGAGCAAAAACCAGACTCGCTGACCAACCCGACTATCAAAGATTTATACCAAAAAATCAGGCAAGCCGACGACAGCGTTATTTATTTCCATAGCCACTACGACAAGCAAGTGGACAGCTATAATGCCTTTTTGGATTTTCATGGCGAAACACTCGAAAAAGCAGGCTATCCAGCCGACCGCGTACGCGAAAAACCATTATTCAGACCTGTAAAATAACGCCTAATTATCAACTAAAAAGCCGCTGCAATCCATGAATTACAGCGGCTTTTTAGTATATCAATATTTTGTTTTCTTAAATAGCACCTTCCAATACTTCTTTGATAGGAACGCGTTTGCCATCTTTATAACTCACGATCCACGCGTCTTTTACGCCCATTTCGCGCAAATATTTCTTGAATGTGTCGGCCTCCCAATAGTCGCGGAAGTAGCCCAATGTATATTTTTTAGAACCGTCTTCGTCCACATCACCACTAAAATTAGGGTTATTGTTAAAGTATTTGGCCAAATCTTTATTCTTAAACGAACCAATCTGCACTTTAAAAATAATGCCTTTGCTCGAGCCTGCTGGCTTGGTTGCATCCACTTCGGTTTTGCCTGCTGTTTTAGCACCTGCACCACTCTTCTTTAGTTGGTCGAGTTGAGCTTGTAGCTTAGCATTTTCGGCTTTTGTATCGTTCAGCTCTTTTTGTGCATCGTTAATGATTTCATTCAGGCGTTTTACTTCGCCTTGCGATTGCTCACGTTCTTGCACAATTTTCTTAAATTCTAACGGGTCTGTTGCTTTCAGTTTCTTAGCCCATTCTTTTTTGTCGTCTTGCGAATACGCAACGGTTGCGGCAGTAAGTGTCAAGAGCAACCCCAGAAAAAATCTTTTATCCATATAGCCTGTTACGTTCAAATATGTAAGTTTTTGTGCATGGTGGTAAAAATACAAAAAAAAGATTAGCTACAAAGTATTTATTCCAAATCCCCACAAAAAAACCCCGAATGTGCTAAACAAACGGGGTTTTTCTCGTAAAAATAATGTTTTAAGTTTATTTCAAGCTACCAACCATGTCGGCAGGAATTACCCATTCGTCAAATTGCTCAGAGGTAAGCAAGCCCAATTCGATGGCTGCTTCACGAAGCGTTTTGTTTTCTTTGTGTGCCTTTTTAGCAATTTTGGCCGCATTTTCATAACCGATGTGCGGGTTAAGAGCTGTTACGAGCATCAAAGAGTTTTCAAGATGTTTCTTAATTACGTCGTAGTTTGGCTCGATACCTACCGCGCATTTGTCGTTGAACGAAACGCAAGCGTCACCGATAAGCGTAGCCGATTGCAACACGTTGGCAGCGATTACAGGCTTAAATACGTTCAATTCGAAATGGCCAGTTGCACCACCCACCGAAACGGCTACGTCGTTGCCGATTACCTGCGCACAAACCATCGAAAGAGCTTCTGGTTGCGTTGGGTTCACTTTGCCTGGCATGATAGACGAACCTGGTTCGTTGTCTGGGATAATGATTTCGCCAATACCTGAACGTGGGCCAGAGCTTAGCATACGCACATCGTTCGCAATTTTCATGAAAGAAACAGCCGCACGTTTGAGCGCACCCGAAAGTTCTACCATCGCATCGTGAGCAGCCAACGATTCAAATTTGTTTGGAGCAGTTACGAATGGCAAACCTGTAAATTCAGCAATTTTAGCTGCAACCAACACGTCATAACCTTTCGGTGTGTTAAGGCCTGTACCTACGGCAGTGCCGCCCAAAGCCAATTCTTTTACAGCTTCCAACGCATTACGCAAAGCACGAATGCTATTGTCGATTTGTTGTACATAACCCGAAAACTCTTGGCCAAGCGTAAGTGGTGTAGCGTCCATGAAGTGCGTACGACCCACTTTCACTACGTTCATATATTCTTCTGCTTTGCTGGCCAATGTGTTACGCAATTTTTGCATACCAGGGATTGTAACATTTACCACTTGGGTGTAAGCGGCAATGTGCATCGCTGTTGGGAAAGTATCGTTAGACGATTGAGACTTGTTTACGTCGTCGTTCGGGTGAAGCACTTTTTTCTCGTCCAAAAGAGAACCACCTTTTAGCACGTGCGCACGGTTAGCAACCACTTCGTTTACGTTCATGTTGCTTTGCGTACCCGAACCAGTTTGCCAGATTACGAGGGGAAATTCTGCATCAAGTTTGCCAGCGATGATTTCTTCGCAAACTTGCGCGATAAGGTCGCGTTTTTCGGCAGAAAGTACGCCAAGTTCATGGTTTGCATAAGCTGCCGCTTTTTTCAAATAACCAAAAGCATAAATAATTTCTTTTGGCATACTGGCCTCAGGGCCAATTTTGAAGTTGTTGCGAGAGCGTTCTGTTTGTGCGCCCCAATACTTCTCGGCAGGTACTTGTACCTCGCCCATCGTATCTTTTTCTATTCTGTATTGCATGACTTTTTATTGAAAAAGAAAATGAAAATATGTGAGTTAAAATTAACTGAAAATGAAATACTTATATATAAAATTGCAACCTTTTAGGGGTTTTATATAAAATCAAAATTATTTGCGTTGAAGCTGCGCGATGAAACGTTCTTTGTCCGAAATCACATCTAACAATTCTTTTACGCGACGCTCCGACTCTTCTTGCGTAGCTTGTAATTCTTCCGTGTTTTGGCGCATTTCTTCTTCTTGCGCACGCATTTGCTCGGCCTGCATTTGGGCATCAGCCAAAAGGCGTTTGGTTTGCTCATTGATGCGAATAGCCGACAAAGTACTGGCAATGCTTTCGCCAATTTTTTCCACAAAAGCGATTTGATGTTCCTCGAAAGGATGGAAAGCCGCCAGCTCTATCGCTCCAAAAACTTGTTCGTTGATTTTGAGCGGAACCACCAACAAATAACTTGGATTTTCGCCACCAAGCCCCGACGTAATACGCAAATACGAGGTTGGAATATCGGTGAGATAAATCGTATCGCCTTCGGCAACGGCCTCTCCTATCAGCCCTTCGCCAAGCTCTACGCGGCGTTGCAAATACTTCGTGCGGTCGTAGGCATAGCAGGCCAACATTTCGATGTACGTGTCGTGTTGGTTGGTGTCGTTGAGGCTGAACAAACCGCCTTGTGTGGCCTTCACATATTTCACCAAATTAATGATTACTTCGTGTGCCAAACCTTCGATGTTGTCGGATTGCTTGCGCAAAATTTCGCCCACGTGCGCCACGCCTTCCGTAGCCCATTGGCGTTTGGTGTCTTCGGCGGCCACTTGTTGCAGTTTGTCGCGCATGTTCACCAAAGAACCTGCTAATGTATTCTGATTCAATGTTTTATTTTCGTCGGTAAGGCCGTTAAATTCCACATCAAATTTGCCTTCGCCTACGCTGCTAATAAAGTTGATGGCGTTGGTAAGATTGGTAATGAGGCTTTGGGTAACAGCTTGCTCATCCGTAATATCGAGGTGATGCCCCAAGTTGAGCAACAAATTACGATTGTTATTGTCTATATTTTCAAAAATTTGGAGGCGTGACGCTTTTTGGTCGCGAGTATTTTTGATAGCAAATAAAATAATAGCTATTACAAAAATACTTCCTACGATTCGGAATACTTGGCTACTTTTATTCTGTCTGTCTAGGCTGTCGTTGCGTTCTGCCAACAAATCGGTTTCTATTTCGCTCATATCAGCAATAATGAGGCGAATATTATCCATTATGATGCGGCCTTTATCAGTTTTCACCAGCTTAACGGCTTCGTTCAAACCATTGTTGCGGCGAGCAGTAATGGAGTTTTCCATTTCGTCAAATTTTTCGGCAACTTTAGCTGAGAGTTTGGCCAAGTTCTTACGCTGTTCGGGATTGTCCAGCAGTTTTTTAAGATTGTCCAGTACGTTATTGGATTGCGTACGAGCTGCCAAATACGGTTGCAAATAATGTTCTTCTCCCGTAATCAAATAACCACGCTGGCCTGTTTCGGCATCTTTGATAGCAATCGAAAGCGCATCTACTTGTTGCAAAACATTATAAGTATGAATCAATTGATTGCTATTTTCTTCGAGTGCCGCATCATTAGAAAACGTAATAAACGTATTGACAATCAGAACAAAAACCGAAAAAGCAAGTAATATTTCGATGGTCAGGTTTTTGACTTTACGCCAAACGAGTTCAAAGTTTAATTCCGTCATATTTTTGCTACGTTAATGAGGATAAATTGCATCGGGTTGCTACTGGGCAAAAGTCGTAAAAAAATGCTTAAGAAACAGAAAAGCATTGTATAAAATCTGCTGGTAAAAATTGTATTAGTTGGCGGGTTTGGTACACCAAGCCGAAAGCCCCGTAATCATGTCGGCGTGGCCGAAAGCGTCCGAAGGGCGATCCGTGCGCACCAAAAGCCAATATAGCGGAAAAAGCGCATATCGCAAACCTTTGCGCAAAAGTCTGGGCGCAGAGCCATAGCCCACCCACATTCCAAGCATTTGCGCCAAAGCCCTATTCCAGCCTCCAAGCGAATGAAGTTCGGGTGGCAAAAAGCCAGCATTTTGAATATGTCTTCGGAGCGAAAAAGGCGTGTAACGATATTCGTCGTGTGGCACTTCGTGCAAAAGCCACAGAAACGGCACGGTCAAAAACAAGTTTCCGTTGGGGCGCAAAACCCTGAAAATCTCGCGCAAAACCGCTTCGGGGTCAGCGCAATGTTCCAGCACTTCTGTCAGGATTACAGTATCTACACTTTCGTTGTCGAGCGGAATTTTTTGGCCGTCCCACAACAAATCGGGCTGCGTGGTATAAACATTGGCCTTGTAGTCGTACACGTCCAAATCCAAACCAATGTATGTTGTTGCTTTGGTTACATTACTCAAAACCAGCGGTTTATATGGCATATTTCCGCAACCTACATCCAATACAACGCCTTTAAATTTGGGTAAATTTTGATGCAAAGCCGTTAGTACGCCTTCGCGGGTTGTGTAATGGTGCATAGACGATGGCCTACACTTTATTTTGGTAAAACCCGCCGACAAATCCTGACTCATCGAATTATTTTTAGTTGAAAAATCAATACAAAATGCTGCTTATACACGCCAAAGCTGCCGCCACGACGTGAATTTTTCAGAACGGTAAATGTATCCATAAAATTCGTATAGCACAAAAACCAAACTCGGCAAACTCGCCGTCAGTGTGCCCAACGCGATACCAGCCAAACCAAACCACCGATAAAAAATCAGCGATAACACAATATTCAAACCTGCTTCAAACAAAGAAAAATAAGAAACGCGTTTGTGTACGCCCATGCCCGTCAGGAACGCCGAAGGCACGTGCAAAATCGCATGTATCAGCATATAAAACGCAAAAATGCGCATAATGACAGGGTCAAAACGGCCCGTATCGTCGCCCAACCAAAGTTCCAACACTTTTATTCCCAAGAAATACAGAAAAAGAAAAGCGGGTACGGCCACCCCTGCCGTAAAAACCAACAAACGGTTATGAATTTGCAGCAATTCCGAGTATTTATGTTGGCTGTTGAGTGTCGTAATTTTGGGTAATTTCATGTCCGAAATTTTCATGATAAACTTCAGGGCAATGTCTGGAATGCGATATGTTTGGGCATACACGGCCACAAAAGCCGTTCCCGCCAACTTGCCGATCAGCAAATTATCCGAATAAAAAACGATTTGGTAGCCAATCCCAATCAAGAAATAATACAAACTTGGTTTGGCCATTTCTCGAAAAGTGATTTTGTCGTAATAATGATGGCTTAGGCGAAAATCTAATATCTTTTTTGCTTGCACGTACAAGGCGATCACATAGACAAACGTAACGCCAAACGTAGCCCAAACAATCCCAACAAGACCATAACCCATTTTTACCATCAAGAAAATGAGCAGGTTAGTAAAAATAATTTTGAGCAGTTCCAGAAAGTTTTTTTCTACAATCTTCGCCGACGAAAGCATAATGTTATAGAAAATAGAAGAAAGAAACGATAACAAAAACGTACCGTAAGCAGGCCAAAAAGCCAGTTTTGCCACGCGTACATTTTCGGGCGAAATCTTGAAAAAATGCTCCATTCCCCAATAAATCACAAAAGCGACTACCAAGCCCACCGCCGAAAAACCAACTAACGAATAAAAAACCGTACTAACTAACTTACTGATTTCCTGCGGGTTGTCGCGGCGTTTGGGCAGCTCGGTGAGCAGCGACTGCAAAAAGCCCATGTTCGATAGCCCAAAATAAGTGATGATGGTGGTGAGCAAAACCCAAATCCCGAACTCTTCCGTGTTGAGTTGCTTCCAAGTGTAAGGCGTGAGAAAAAACAAAGCAGCGTAATTAACCAACATGATTAAATACGTGCTGCTCAGATGTTTAATAAAATTTTGATTCTGGACTACTTTGCCTTTTACGTTTTTTATCATTGGCTTGAAAAATAAATTTTTATTGTTTTGGCTGCGCTGCTGGACAAGAGGCCAAAACTTTCTTGATTTCACGCACCGACTCCAACACTCGCGGCGAAGGGCGCGAAGTCAAATCGTCGTTGAGTTCGTACACGCATTTGTTGCGGTACGCATTCACTTGTTTTAGTTCGGGGTACAAGCTAAAAAACGTGCTGTCCATTTTTCCGAAAGTTCCCCCAAAAATAACGTCTGGATTCATCTTTAGAATGTACTCGCGCATGAGTTCGGGATAAATTTTAGCAAAAACCGTATCAATGGCATTCTCGCCACCCGCCAAACGGATTTTATCGGTCATCAATGTGTTTTTTCCGTAAGCATAAATCGGGTTTTGCCACGTGATAGCCAACACTTTAGGCCGAGTCTTCGGCATTTGGGCTTCGGCTTCAAACGTGCGCAATTCCGCTTCGAGCGAGTCGAGTACGTGCGTTGTTTTTTCGGGTTGTTGCATTAGGTTGCCCATCATGCGCAAATCGGCCAGCAAATCGGAAGCCGTAACGTAGCGTTGAAAATAGACAGGAATACCCAAACTTTTGAGTTTCTCGGCATTTTCGGGCGAGGTCATGCCTTCTTCCGTGAAAATAATATCAGGCTTTAGGCCTACAATCGTTTCTATGTCAAGCGGATACGCCGAAATTTTCTTTTTGTTTTTAACCGCTTCAGGATAATTACAAATGCTGGTAACGGCCAAAATTTGCGAGTCGGCACAAACAGCAAACAGCATTTCGGTCATGGCGGGCGAGAGCGAAACCACCGTGTGCGGCGCGTGTGGCATGATTATTTTATTACCCAAATCGTCGGTAAGTTGCAGCGACTGATTCGTCGCTTTTTCGGTCGGAGCACTACACGAACTGAGCAGGCCGCAAGCCAACGCAAGGCCAAAAAGTAATTTTCTGATTTGATTTATAAGGTGCATTTGTAATTTTGTTTGCCAATTTTAATGAGTTAGACAATTATGAGAGTTGTAGAAGAAATCGTACGTCCCGAATCCAAAATCACTATTTTTTCGTGGAACGGGAAATTTATTATTAAGTTCGAACAAGACGTTTTGGAACAAACCTACAAAGTAAGCGAACTTGACCTTACCAGCGAAGCCGATGTAAAAACGATTCTGTCTGAGGCGTTTATCGCAACCGTAGAACAGCGTTTTGCCCAAATGCGCAAGGATTTTTATACGGCAATGGACGGGATTTAATCTAAGTCCACGTGGTGTTTCCAACGCCTATGCGACCAAAGCCAGTTGGACGGTGCGCGGCGAATAGCCGCTTCCGTTTGCCTGACATAACCTTCCAAAATTTGGTGAGAATTTTTGTCGTAAGGCGGCTTGGCAATATCGTGATAGGTCACTTCATAAAACCCGCGTTTGACGCGTTTCATTTCAGCAAAAATAACAGGATAACCCAACGAGTAAGCCAACCGTTCCGTACCCGTAAAAAAGGCAGTCGGGCGATGCAAAAACAACGTTTTGTAGGCTAATTTGGGCGAAGATGGCGTTTGGTCGGCTACCAGTGCCACTACGCGCACTTCGTCTTTATAGCGGAGGCTTTCACGCAAAATTTGGGTGTCGGCAATGAGTTTTGCGCCAAAACGCGAGCGAATCGACAGCATTACTTTATCAAAAAATTGATTGTGCAAAGGCTTATACGCGCCGTGCGTCGGGTACGAAAAAGCCGTACCGCAACCTGGCAGCAACCATTCCCAATTGCATTGGTGTGTCGTCATAATGAGCACGGGCGTACCCGCGTCGAGCATATCAGTAAGGAGCGGTAAATTAGTGGTTTGGACGCGTTGTTGCATCTGTTCTACGTTCATATCCAGCACTTTAAACGTTTCCACAATCACATCGCATAAGTTGCGGTAAAAATCTTTACTGATAGCGTCCAGCTCGGCGGCAGATTTTTCGGGAAAACATTTTTGCAGATTTTCGATGATGACTTTACGACGATACCCAATCACGTGCGCCATCAGCACATACAAGAAATCTGAAATAAGATACAATGCCCAAAAAGGCAGTTTGGAGATAAGTCTGATAAAAAACATAAGTAAAAACAAAAGCCAAAATTGGGCGCAAACCTGTAAACTTAACAACAAAAATAGTAGGTTTGGGGCAAATGTAGCTCTAAGATGTAAGTGAGCGAAATTTTGCTATTTTTTTTCGGACTAAAAGAAAGCCGTCTAAATTTGTGCGGCAAACCTCCAGAACCTTATCGTACAACTATGGGATTATTTGATTCTTTTGGCAAAATGCTTAACGTAAATGAATTTGTGGCCAATCTGACGGGCTATTTGGAAAACCGCTTGGCACTGGCCAAAGTGGAGATGCGCCAAGAAATTAGCGATGCGATTGGCAAACTAATGTTTTTTTTGGTCATCGCATTCGTTGGCGTAATGGCACTGATAATGACCAGCATTACACTTGGTGCATTCTTAAATTTTATATTTAATAGTCAATTTTTAGGTTACTTAATCGTTGCTTTTTTATATATTACAACATTTGGTTTATTAATGCGCTTCAGGGAACACCCTACCGTAAAAGGTAAAATAAACAATGCCATATCTCGTTTTTTTAAAGAAAAAAATAAGTTAAACACCGATGAATCTCAACAATCCAGCAACACGCAATAGTTTCAGCAGCGACGACGACGAAAAAGACTTTTTAAGCCAAAGCACAGACCGCTTTAAACAAGCCCTCGAAACCCAATTACAAGATTTTAAGAAAAATGCTGGCTATTGGGCGCGTACAGGTGCAATTGTGGGCGGTGTGTTGGTGGTTACTTACTTTGTTACCAAAAAAGTTTTCTTCTCAGGAAAAAGTAAGAAACAATCTGGCAAAGCCGACGGCATAGCCGTAGCAGAACCCAAACAGGATTCGTTAATTATTTCTATGATAAAAAGCTCAATTGCAACGTTTTTACTCTCTATTGCCAGAGAAAAAATCATTCAATTTATTGAGCAAATGAACAACAAAAATGACGCAGGAGCCGACAAAAACGCTGTTTCAAAAACTTATTCAAAATAAACAATTAGGGAAGAAATCTTTTGCGGTGCTTATTGATCCAGACAAGGTCAATATGCACCGCCTTTCTGACATGGTGGCGCAATGCCATGCCCATGAAGTAGCCTATTTTTTTGTGGGCGGGAGTCTTATCGCCTCCGACGGGCTGCACAGCTTGGTTACGCGTCTGAAAGAATTGAGCGATATTCCTGTCGTATTGTTCCCTGGCAGTAATTTGCATTTGGTTTTTGAAGCCGACGCGATTTTGTTTTTGTCCTTGATTTCGGGGCGCAATCCCGAATTTTTAATTGGGCAACACGTAGCCGCCGCGCCATTATTGAAAAAAAGTAAATTAGAAATTTGGCCAACAGGCTATATGCTCGTGGATAGCGGCGTACAAACAACCGTTTCGTACATCAGTAACACGACCCCGATTCCTTACGACAAAAATTCGGTAGCAGCCTGCACCGCCATGGCGGGCGAAATGCTTGGCCTCAAACTCATGTATCTGGACGCGGGCAGCGGCGCACAAAAACCAGTCAGCGCACGCATGATTGCAGCCGTAACCAAAGCAACCGATACGCCCCTGATTGTAGGTGGCGGCATTACCAACGCGCAAGCGGCTCGCAGCGCATTGGAGGCAGGCGCAGACGTGATTGTAGTGGGCAATGGCATCGAAAAAGACCCTTCTTTGCTCGTAGAAGTGGCCAAAGCCGTACAGGAACTAAATGCAAAAACTGAATATCTGCCCTAAAACTTGCACGAAGTAGTTTGTGTGCGTTTTGGGAAAATAATACTCTTTTTTTATAAACACCCACCAAAAAATACAACCAACAAACATTGCTTTTGTACAAAAGCAATTACAATTATATCAAGGGAAAGCGATTACAAATCAATGTCTTGCACGATGTTTTACAAAATTAAATATGGCAAAACCAACAATATACCATATTTAACCAACCGACAAATATTCAAATAAAAAATAAACTATATAGTATAAACTTAACATAAAACAAGCAAGAAGCAGGCATTTTTACTGTAATTATTCGTGGGATAATGCTTTTTGTCAATCCTTTTGTATTTTTATTCTATATTTTTTATTAGGTTTGTAGCTACATTCGGGTAGAAAGTCCTAAGAAATCTATCTTCACAGATAAATCCTTTATATACTCCATGAAAAAGAATATTTTAAGCATTGCAATTCTAAGCACCGCATTACTACTGTATAGCTGTGGAGGCGAAACTAAAAAAGAAACAGAAGAAGACCCATTGGCTGAAACAGAGACTGCGACAGATGCAAACTCAGAGGTTATTTCTCCCGCGGTGTTCAATGATGTATTGAACTCCATCCCTTCTCCTATCGAAACCTCGTCGCTTATCAAAGAATCGGGCGGCAAATACGACAAAACGTTCCTAAATCCGACTAAAAATACAGGTAATTATACTACTAATTACTACAAAGCACTGAACCTGGGAATTTATGGCACGGATCTTGGTTACACGAATATGTACAGCCAAAGTCAGGATGCAATTTTCTACATGGACGCAGTGCAAGAAATGGCCAAAGGACTGAATATCAGCCAGTTTTTTGACATTACAACTATCAAGCGTTTGGCAACGAACAGCAACAATTTGGATTCGCTTTTATTGATTACAACTTCCAACTTGCAAAAAATCAATGTGCATTTGCAAGAAAAAAGCCAAGCGAATTTGAGTTTACTTATCGTAGCTGGCGGCTGGATGGAAGGTCTGCATCTGATTTGTAAAGTAGCAGAACAAAAACCAAACGACAAGCTCAAAGAAAAAATCGGCGAGCAAAAGATTATTTTAGGCCGTTTGGTGGTGCTGATGCGCAACAGTGCTAAAGACGAACAAACAAAAGCGTTTTTGGCTGACATCGAGAAACTCTCTGCTGCCTACAAAGACGTAACCATTAACGAGCGCATTGAGGGCGAACCCCACATGGAAATTGTAGATGGTATTCCGACTTTGGTGGATAACAAAACGACAACCGTATTCATTAGCGATGAGCAAATCAAAACCATTACCAGCCTCACTGCTGAAATTCGGGACAGAATTATCAACAAAAAGTAAAACCTTCAAAATTAATCACAACATGAAAAAGCTCCTTATCGCAATTGTAACATTTTGTTTCTTTGCCATGTTGCCGAAGGCTTCATTCGCGCAATGCGATGCCGAAAAGTTTATGGATAATTGTAACGCCAAGCTTGCCAACGGTTACAATTTCTTGAAAAGTTTCTCGATTGATGGTGGAAAAGCAACCAGCGGAAAAGTAGAATACTCTTACGTTTTCAGTAAAGACAGTAACTATTTGATGACGCTTTGTAGCAAGGAAGGCGATGCCAAGAAATTGGTTGTTACGCTTTTCGATGCTAATCGTAAAGAATTGGGCAGCAATTTTGATGCAAAATCAAACTCGTTTTTCCCTGCTTTTGCTTATAAGTGTTCTGCAACAGGCATTTATTACTTGTCATTCTCTTACCCTAACGGACAAGGCGAATGCGCGGGTAGTGTATTAGGTTTCAAACGCCAATAAATTAAGTCAAGAAAATGCAATATTTGAAAACAGCCTTTTTGTCTCTGGTAGTGATGGCATTAGCTACTTTAGCTCCAAATAAGTCTTATGCCCAATGCGATGCCGCTGGCTTCATCGACCACTGCAATGGCAAGTTAGTGAACGGTTATAACTTCCTTAAAAGTTTCTCCATAGACGGCGCAAAAGCTGGCAACGGTGGAAAAGTAGAATACTCTTACGTTTTCAGTAAAGACAGTAACTATTTGGTTACGCTTTGTGGAAAAGATGGCGATGCTAAAAAACTCATCGTTACGCTCTACGATTCGAACCGTAAAGAATTAGGTAGCAACTTAGACAAAGCCTCTGGGGCATTTTATCCCGTGTTTGGCTACAAATGCTCTGCCACAGGTATTTATTATTTGTCGTTCTCGTATCAGGGCGGCGGCGAATGTGGTGGTAGTGTATTGGGCTTCAAACGCTAAATAATTAGGCAAACAAAAAAGCTTTTTATTTGACCAAAATTTACACAAATAAAAAACCCGTATAGACTGGCTCTGTACGGGTTTTTTATTGGATTCGAGGTTAGGTTATTTTATTTTTTACCCAACTGATTGAGCAATGTTTCTACGGCTTTTTCCAATTGCTGGTCGCGGCCTTTTACTACTTGCTCGTATTCATTGTTTACTTTTACATCTGGCTCAAGTTGTTGGTTTTCAAGATATTTACCTTTTGTATCTTTCGCACCAACTTCAGGAATACCAAAATAAAGTGTCGGATCTTGGAGCGTTTCCCACCAAACGGCAGTCATTGTACCTGGCACGGGCATACCCACAATTTTACCAATACCCAACGTCTGGTACACATACGGGAAAGCGTGCGCATCAGAGTAGTTACTTTCACTTACCAGCAAGGCACTTGGCTTAGTCCATTTCGACATTGGGTCGTGGCCGAAATCCTGACCGCGCGGCGAAAGCGTAACGTATTCTTTACCCGTGAAAAGCGTCGCCAAGTCATCGTGCAACCAACCGCCACCATTAAAGCGCGTATCAATTACAATAGCTTCTTTGTCCGAATATCTACCCAAAACCTCCGAGTAAACTTCTCTAAAACTTTGACTGTTCATGCCTTGCACGTGTACATATCCCAAACGGCCACCCGAAAGTTTTTCTACTTGCTCGCGGCGGCGTTTTACCCAACGTTCGTACAAAAGTTCGTTTTCACGACCCACAGACACAGGTTTAATGGTCTCGTCGCGGCGTGTTGCGCCACCCGCTTCGGCGATGGTCAGCGTTACAGGTTTGCCCGCTTTGCGATTCAGTAACGGGTAATAATCCATGTCTGGGGTAATAAGTACACCGTCTATTTTTTCGATTACGTCACCCACTTTCACGGCTTTTTTGGTTTGTTGCAATGGGCTTTTGTCCATTATCTCCACGATTTTCAAACCATTGCCTTTGTATTTTGTATCATAAAAAGCCGCTAAAGAAGCCGTTTGGTCGGCTTGTTTGCTGCTATGACGGTAGCCCGAACCCGTGTGCGAAGCGTTCAACTCGCCCAACAACTCGCTTAGCATTTCCGCAAAATCGTAGTTGTTGTTGATGTGTGGCAAAAATTTGTTGTATGCTTTTTTGTAAAAATCCCAGTCCACGCCATGCAAAGCAGGGTCATAGAATTTCTTTTTCACTTGTCGCCAAGCGTGTTCAAAGAAATAGGCACGTTCGCCGCTGCGGTCAAGATTCATTTCACTTCTGTACGAAATGCCTTTTTTCTTGCCATCGCTCAACGAAATTTTGGAAAGCGAACCATCGGCCACCACAAAAAGACTTTCGCCGTCTTTGCTCATTTCCATACCCACCGAACCAGCATCTAATTTGGCTAACAACTTGGTTTCATGTTCCTTAAAATCGTTTACCCACAAATCAAAACCTTTTTCAAAACGGCTCATGTAATACAATTTCGTGCCGTCTTTGTTGAGGAATGCGCCACCGAGTTGCGAAGAATGAATCGTTAGGCGAACGCGACGATCTTCCAGATGCTCGAAATCTATTTCGATAGGCTTTACGCTTTCCTCCTTTTTGTCGTCGGACTTGCCTTTTTTGTCATCTTTCTTTTTATCGTCTTTTTTATCCTCCTTCTTGTCGTCTTTTTTGTTGGTTTCTTTCCAAGCCTCGTACTCCTCTTTGCTCATTACAAATTGATTGTAAGCATCTTGCGTAAAGAACAAAGCGTACATATCGTCTTGTGCGCCCCAACTGCCATGGCTGCGCATACCTTGTCTGTCCGAAGACCAAAGCATGGCTTTGCCGCCTAATTGCCAAATCGGGTTGGTATCCGAATAGCCGCTATTGGTCAAATTTTTCACTTTGCCTTTGCCGTCTGCCGAAATGAGACCAACTTCAGGCAAAAACAAATGCGTAGTAGCATAATTCACCAAAAACCATTTGCTATCTGGCGACCAGTTGTACCATTGGTCTCCGTCCGAATACGAATAGTTGTGTTCTTTGCCCAAAATCGTGCGAACTTGTTTGGTAGCCAAATTAATTACACGCAAAATCACGCGTTCTTCCAAAAAGGCAACTTCCTTTCCATCAGGCGAATACATCGGCTGAAAAGTTTCGGCTTCCGTTTCCAACAAAGGTTCTTCTTTGATTTCGGTTGCGTTATAGAAATGCTTTTCGTCTGCTTTCACCAATTTGGTTTGGTACAAATTCCAACTGCCGTTTCTTTCGCCAGCGTACAAAATAGATTTTCCGTCGGGGCTAAAACTCACATTGCGTTCTTGCTCTGGCGTGTTGGTAATGCGTTTGGTGGTACCGTATTCTACCGCCGTTACGAACACTTCGCCACGTTCCACAAACACAACTTCTTTGCCGTCGGGTGAAACAGATATTTCCGTCGCGCCATTACCAGACGTAAGCAATTCTTTATCCGAATTGGCAAACTCATAAGGCAACGTAACATTGATTTTACGTGGCTCGCCGTTGGCTTCTTTCACATAAATTTCACCGTCAAACGAATAACAAAGTTTGTTGTCTTGCGAAGCGGTCAGGAAACGTACAGGATGTTTGTCGTAGCGCGTAATTTGGGTATTTTGTTTCGTTCCCAAATCCAACTGATGCACATTGAAAGTGCCTGATTGTTCGCTCAAATAATAAATACTTTTCTCGTCGGCAGCAAAAACAGGATTGCGGTCTTCGCCCATAAACGAGGTGATATACTCGTGTTTTTGTGTGGCTACATCGTACATCATCACATCACGCGCCACCGCCGAAGTATGGTGTTTGCGCCATTCGTTCTCGTAGCCTTTGCGGTTGTAGTAAAGTAAACGCTTTGCAGCTTTGTCGTAAACGGCTTCTTGTGCGGGCACGGTTAGCACTTGTTCGGGACGGCCACCCGCTACCGACACGGCGTAAAGCTCAGGCAACACGCCACTCGGAAACATCACGTTTTCGGGCGAGTCGGCAATTACGGCATTGTACAACACTTTTTTGCCGTCGGGCGTAAAAGATGTCGGCAACTCACCACCCGAAAACGTGGTGAGGCGTTGCGCTGTGCCACCTTGCGAAGGCATCACGTACACATCAAAATTGCCATTGCGGTCGGAGGCAAAAGCCACTTGCTTGCCGTCGGGCGACCAAAC
This sequence comes from Flexibacter flexilis DSM 6793, assembly GCF_900112255.1. Classification (NCBI taxonomy): domain Bacteria; kingdom Pseudomonadati; phylum Bacteroidota; class Cytophagia; order Cytophagales; family Flexibacteraceae; genus Flexibacter; species Flexibacter flexilis. Next base: position 244,786 of record NZ_FOLE01000006.1, on the reverse strand, counting down.
CGCTTTGTAGTTGTAGGAATTGTTCAGGGTAAGGGGAACGGCAACACCGCCATCAGCAGAAACTTTGAACAAGCTACCTTTGTAGTTGAAAATAATTTCTTTGCCATTGGGCGAAATAGCTGGATAACGCAACCACAAAGGGGCGGCGGTTTCTTGTCCCATCGCTACGGCACACTGCAACAGCAACGCACCCAGTAAGGATTTTTTCATAAGGAAAGAAAAGTTAAGTAAAAAAATACGCTGGCCAATGTATAAACTGCCATGATACAAAGCTATTGATTCCCGCAAACAAAACAGTTCGGATTATACCAACCGCCCAAAATGCAGGAACAACGGCACAAGCAACGGACAAAAGATACACGAACGCTCAAAAGGTTGCTTTTCCATTCGCCCCGAAAACGCTACCTTCGCTTTCTGATAGATTTTTTTCCTTTTGATTGAATAAAAAAATATGCTTGGCCTCAAACTTCCCACAGACCCACGTTGGACGGACATTGCGCAAAAAAATATTGAAGAAATATTGATAGACCACGCCTATTGCGAACAAAAAGCCGCTTCCAGTGCCATTTCCCTGATTATCCAATATCCCGAAAAAGCAAAGTTGGTGGACACACTCACCGAAATTGTAGCGGAAGAATGGAGTCATTTTGAACGCGTGCTGGCCGAACTCAAAAAACGCGGCTTGCAACTCGGACACGCACGCCGCGACGTATATGTAACCGAGCTGCTCAAACTCGAACGCAAGGGCGGCGATGCCGATTGGCGACTATTGGATAAATTATTGGTTTGCGCCATCATTGAGGCGCGGAGTTGTGAGCGATTTCGGTTGCTTTCGCAAGAAATCAGCGACACGGAACTACGCAAGTTTTATTATGAGCTAATGGTTTCGGAAGCAGGCCATTACACTACATTTGTGGATTTGGCTAAAGAATATCGCCCCGCCGAAGAAGTGAGGCAACGCCTTAACGAACTACTGGAAGCAGAAGCCAAAATCATCGCGGATATGAGCATCAGAGGCGACAGAGTTCATTAAAACAACCATTGCATAGCCGAAAGTATTATCTTTGTTTTTTGTTTCGGAAAAAAGACTAAATGAACATTACCTTATCCCATTCTGGCAAGCAACATTCTTATAAAGTAGCCAAAGCCCTTCTCAATTTGGGGGCTTTAGATGTCTTTTATACCAGTTCGTACATTACCAACACGGCACTGCAAAATTATTTGCTACAAAAAGGAAATACCTATTGGACGCGCCGCTTTGAAGAAGGCTTGGGCGGAAAATATGTAGAAGCTAATTGGCGTTTTGAACTAAAAGAACTGGCCTTGCGCCGCTTGTACGGCAAAACGTCAGTTACTCAAAATGCTGTTTACCAAAGGGATATGGATTTTGATAATTATGTAGCAAGTCTGTTGCGCAAACGCAAGTCTGATGTGTACTGGGGTTTTCAGGGAAGTTGTTATGAAAGTTTGGCGGCAGCGACCCAAACAGGCAAGTTGGCTGTTTGTGAGTTGGCCACCGCACACGTAAAGTCCGCGCAACAGATTTTGGGAGAAGAAGCGCGTTTGCACCCAGAGTGGGCAGACAGCATCGACAATTTGGTTTTTCCTGCACATTACGAAAAAAGATTGGCAGAAGAACCACATCGCGCCGACCGTGTAATCGCGGCTTCGTCGTTTACGCGCCAAACGCTATTGGCCGACGGCATAAGCGATAACAAAATTATTGTATTGCCATTGGGCGCGGCCATAGACCATGTGCCGTATATAAATCCAGAAATCACCAAAGGCGCAGACATTACAAAACGTCCGCTCAGATTACTGTATGCGGGCACGGTTACGCAGCGCAAAGGCATGAAATATTTACTTGATGCTATGAAACTTTTGCCTAAAGGCGCGGCAGAATTGCACATCGTGGGCGGCATACAAGGCGCAGGCGAGGCATTTGCCAAAGAAAAAGATTGGTATTCGTATAGGCCAGCCGTTTCGCAAATGGAAATGTTTGGTTTGTATCAAGAGTTTGATGCGCTGGTGCTGCCAACGATTTTTGAGGGATTCGGGTTGGTAATAGTGGAAGCAATGGCCGCAGGCTTGCCCGTGATTACAACACCTCATTCTATTGGCCCAGAATTGATAGAAAACGATAAAAACGGCTACATTGTGCCTGTTCGGGATACGAAGGCATTGGCGCAAGCTATCGAAACTTTGCGCGGAAAAGATGCACAGGCTTACACACAAATGCGCCTTGCAGCTCGCAACGCAGCTTTGCAGTATTCATGGGAAAGCTATGAACAAAAATTATCAAGTATTTTGGCAAATCAACTAAAAGCATGGGTATAACGGGCATCACCATTGTTACTTATTTATTGGTCTTATTCGCGTTATATGTGTTTTTAAAATATAATGATGAGTGGATTGCGCTAATCGTATTTTTCTTTATTTCGTCGGGGCTAAATCGCTATAATGTAGTGATGGACAAAAAAGCCAGCTGGGTAAGAGTTGCCTACTCAAGAGGAGTAGATTTTTTTAAAATGACGGATGAACTTGGTTTAGAGGCACTCAATCTCTTTTTATTTGGTACAACCATGCTCTCCATAAGCTATTTTTATTTTTCAGTCCAACTAAAAAACGTAAAAGTTAAAAAAAAAGACACCCCACAGCAGCTAAACGCATATCTAAATATACATCAGCCAACAATTATCTTTGGTTTTATTGGCATTTTTGTGGTCAATACGGTAACAAAAGCCTTCGGTAGTCTACTTTCTGGTGCAGGCTCATATCTAATGCTATTCGGGATGGCACTAGGCGGAATGATTGTACTTATTTATATTACCATTCAAAGTTTATCATTAAGGCAAAATTTTTTTTCAAAGATTCTACTTACTGTGATAATGCTTTTTGCCATTGTCAATTCTTATGACCCTTACTTGCGATTTCAATTTTTGTCATGGGCTATTGCTGCAGGTATTGTGTTCCTAAAAAATAAAAGTATAACACAAAAACTCATGTATTATGTGGTAGGTGGAAGTGCAATCATAATTGTATTTGCAATAGCAGGGGTATCTCGTTCTCAAAATTTATCCAAATTATCTGTTTCAGAGATTATGGATAAAGCATTGGCTAGATCGAGTAATGCCGAAGATTCCAATATGCTTGATGGATTTATGATGACATTACAAGTTTATCCACAACATCTTAATTATCAATATGGAATGCAACATCTCGAAATTTTGATGCGCCCAATTCCTCGTGCCTTATGGCCAGACAAACCACCTGGAGGATACGCCAACAAATTAGGATTAAATGACAATATGCAAGGAAACTATGTTGGTATTTCAGAGTCTCTGTATGGAACATTTTATGGGGAAGGAGCAATCATAGGCATTATCTTATTTTGTATATTATATGGTTATTTATTTGCAAAAGCATTTCAATATGCAGATAGATATAGTTCAGATATAAAATATCTTCTAAAGGGTGTTATTTTGGCCTCCACTATTCCGCTCATGCGAGGCGGGGACTTGCCTGGCATCATTGCTTTTGTGGGGATGAGCTATTGGCCCATATTTTTATTATTACGAGGATATACCAACTATATTAACGCTGAAAATCTCCGAAAAAAACGTATTAATTCCCGCTTGGCGCATCAAGCTAAACTTATGCAACAAAATCAAAACTTAACCAAAACTGATGCTACAATTTAATAAATTTCATTTTTTTAATACATATAAAGAATAAAATTTATTTTTTTAAATTTGCTAATATGCCTCTAAAGCTATATTTTTAACCTTAAATTACAAACGACAAAGTATCGTTTAAATTCAATAACAGACACAATCGTCGTGCTTTTATTCAAAACAGGTGCATAGTTCTTACATAAAAACAATTAACCTTATGCTAAAATATTACATACATGCTAAGGGAATCATACTTTTATGTTCGTTGATATTATTATTAACGAACACTAGTTGCAATACTTATCACTATGGCGCAAAAACAAGAGGCTGGTCTTTTGTCTATCGCCTTAATCCGTTGGTAAAAAATGGCACTAATTGCCACAAAATGGCTGCGTACGGCGGAAAAGCTAAGCGTAAAAAGGTAAAAGGCTACGAACCCCCTGGCGGTATGAAAAGTCTGGCAGGAAGCCCTCCTATTTTTAATGCCAGTAGCAATAGCAATCCTTTACCACAGACACCACCACCTGTTGTTACCCAACAACCCAACCCTACGCCAGTACCCGAAGAACGCATAGACAAATCTATTCCACCTCCAGACCCAACACTTACCAAAGACCAAGTAAAAAACTATAAAAAATTAGGCTTAAAACCTAAAGTAGTGCTACAACCTGTTTATTTTGAGACGAATAGCGGGGTCGTGGATGTAACACAAACAGCACAGTTTAGTGATGCCATGCAATACGGTTTGGACGGTTACATTATCTTGGTAGAAGGCCATACCGACGACGTAGGAACAGAAGAATCCAACGACAAACTTTCGCAAAAGCGTGTTGATGAGGTACAAAATGAACTGACCATCGTAGGCGTACCAGCCGATAGAATACAAACAGTTGGGTATGGCGAACGCCAACCAATCGTTCCAAACACTTCAGCTGCCAACAGAAAGAAAAACCGCCGTGTACAATTCTTAATCTTCTAATAAAACAAAGCCCCCCCCACCGACAAAGTGGGGTTTTCTTTTTGCTAAAAATCAAAATATTCGGTTGGTTTCTTGGCGGGCTTTTTGGCGGCAGGCTCGGCCTTTTTCTCCTCTTTTTCCCTGTCTTGTTTGCGGAACAAGTTCTTAAATTCTTCTTTTTCCTGCTTCCAACTCTGCTTGATTTTTTCTTTTACGGCTTGTTTGTCATAAGCTATCTTAAAATCGTCGGTTGTGCCTTTTACCGTCAGCATCACGGAAGTTTTCCCGCCTCCCTCCTCTCGAATTGCCCCGAAAGCCGCGTCGCGGTCTGGACGCGCAAAATTATTCAGCGGCACTTTGAGTTTATAATCCATTTTTTTGTCGAAAGTCTGCGTTCCCATCACCGACACGGCAAACACATTGGATTTTATTTCCATTTCAGGAATATAAAGCGTCTGATTTTCAAGCCTAAATGTATTTTTCAGTTCCGCAAAACGCAAATTACTTAACTCCTCGCGGTCAATAAATTTGGAAAGTTGTTGCATCGGTTCAAAATTATTCAACTGCCCATTGGCAATGGAAGTAACGGCCTCCGCCCAGAGTCGGCGCGTATCAATCTCCAATTTTTCATTAAAATACACTTTGGCGCGTGTGTCGGTCGTCAGTTTGCCGCGTATTTGCTTGTGCGTCAGGAATTTTTGATTAAAATCTTCAAACAAATAAAACACGCTATCTGCATCAATTTTCTGAAATTGTATGCGCAAATCGGCCAACATATCGTCTTGTTTTTGGGCGTTCAGTGTACCCGTTAAACCAATTTTCCCGCCCGCCAATTGCATCGAAAACGTTTCGGCATTGGCTTGTTGCGAAGCCAACGTAAACAAACCCGTGATTTTTTTGGGGTGAAATTGACGAAAAGCCAAATTGTCGATGTCGCACTGCAAACGCAAAGCCAACTTAGGCGAAATCACAAATTTATATGGCTCTTCTTTCGCTGTATTCTCCTTATTTTCAGCTGATTGCCCTGACGCAGAAAGCAATTCGTCCAAATCTAAATTGCGAGATTTAAAACTGGCATCAAGGCGCAAATCAGCATGAGGGAACAAGAAAAATGCAATGGAATTTTTAAAATAACCGTCCAAAGCAAAATCGCTGCCGCCTGCTCTGCCCTGAAATCCCGAAACAGCAATATCATTTTTGTTAAAAATAAAATTGCCTTCCAGCCCCGTAAACTCATAAGCTTTGTTTTTGAGCTTAAAATCAAGGTTTTGAATCGAAAGTTCGCCGTCGGTTTGCGTGTTGCTGATCGTCGAAACGGATTTGAGGTCGGCCAAACGGCCTTTAAAATCCAACGTCAAATCCAAGTGGCCACGCGCAAAGTCAATGGCTTTTTGCGGAAATAATTGAAAAAGTGATTCTACATCAAAATCCCCCGAAAAGCTAAGTTCCAAAAACGGGTCTTTGAAATTACGAACAGCGACACTTGCTTCAAAAAGTTTATCATCAAGGCTTCCACGCAATTCGCGCATCGCAAAAGTGCCTTCTCCCGCATTAGAGAAATGCCCTTTAAAGCCCACTTTTTCAATGCGTTTTTTGAAATCTGGGTGATAGAACGCCACATTTTTACAACCAAAATCCAACGAAATGGCAGGTTGTTTTTTCTTAGAAACTTCGCCTTTGGCTGTGCCTTCAAAATAAATTTCGCCTTCGCTTTGGTAAGCACTTACTTTCTGATACAGCGATTTGGGCAACAAAGAAAGCAGACTTGGAATGGTCGTATTTTTTCCTTCAAACGACAAATCTAAAAGCGTTTTTGGCGCAGTGGTTACAGTGCCACGCACGCCAAATTCCATTTTTTCTATCTGAATATCAGTCGGTTGTATCGTTAATTGATTCTGAATTTTATCAAAAACTAATTCAGTCAGGAAGTTGATATTTTTTTCTTGGAAGAAAATCTCTTGCCCGCTTTTGATGCGATTGACCAACAGTTTGCCGTCTAAAGTAGTGCGTACTGCCGCGCTGTCCAGATGCAAAGAAGCTTTGAGTTGGCGTGCCAGCAAGTCGAATGTTTGCGACGAGTCGGGGCTGTATCGCACCAACATCGCATCAAGTTTTATTTGATTGAGATGGAATTTGATGGGTTTGGCTTGCGTAGTAGTTGGCGCAGTAGTGTCAGGTGCTAAAATCAGATAATTGGGATTGCCGTCGGCATCTTTTCGGATATTAATTTCACCTTCTTCGGCCACCACTCTATTAATTTCGTATTGGCCATTTATCAACTTAAGCAAACCAAACGTAAAATACAATTTCTTGGCTTTGAGCAATGGCGTTTGGCTACCTTTGATACTTTCCGTTACGCTAATGTCGTGAAAAGTAAGTGCCACACGCGGAAAAGTATCCCAAAATGTCAGTTCAATTTTGCTCACCGAAACGGGTGTGCGAAGTTTCTTGTTAGCCTCTTCCACAAACAACCCAATGAGTTTGTCTTGATACACATAAACCAGCGTTGCCGACACGGCCAGCAAACTAAACAGCGCAATGAACGTGTAAAGCACAAAGCGAACAATAAACTTTCTCAATTTTTTGATGCGAAAAGATTAAAAATCGGCCAACATAACAAAGGCCACAAAGTTACACAAAATCATAGCCCATAACGCTATAAAATTAGCCGTTATTTCAGGGCAAAAATAAAACCCAACTCAAAGAAGTTGGGTTCTGACTGTATGTATTTTATGCTAAATTAAATTTTATGTTTCATAATCTCAAACACGTTGGTGCGTACTGATGTACAAATCGCATCAGTTGGTAAGTCATTGGCATCCAAGCCAAAAGGCTCCTCAATTTCTCCCGCAATAAAGTCCAAACCAACGAAAGCGTAGAAGATAATCATGACAATGGGCACAGACCAATAATGTATTTCGTGGATAAAGCCAAAAGGCAAGATAAAAATAAACAAGAAAATAAATTTCATTAGGTGGATTTTGTAGGCCGACGGAATCGGAGATTTTTTGATACGTTCGCAGCCTCCTAAAATATCCGTAAGAGCTTCCATTTGCTTATCCAACATCATAAATTGTTCTACAGTAAATGTCTTCTTTTCGTACAAATCATTGACTTTCTGATACATAATAGATGCTATGCGATTAGGAACATGGGATGTATTCATCAAAAATTCGGTGGTATAAGTCTTATCGAGTGGCAAAATTTCGTCGGCACGCACACCGCTACGCAAATGTTCCTTGAGTGCATACGAATAATTAATAATCGTTTTAGCAAAAAAATCGCGGTTTTCTTTGTCCTCATTTGGTAAATACGCATTGAATTTCAAGGCCAAATTGCGGCTCGTATTGAGCAAAGCACCCAACAAACGGCGGCCTTCCCACCAGCGATCATACGAAGTATTGGTACGAAATACCAACAACAAACCCAACACAATACCCATCAACGAGTAAATGAACGAAGGAATTATCATTTTGTCATTGATATAATTATTATTCAAATACACCAACGCCAACGTATAAGTCCCCGCCGTAAGAACACCAGGTGTGAGATTATGGAGCGTTTTACTTGAAAAAAATAGCTTAACAACTTCAATCCAAGTAGTAGAATTATGCTCAATCATACTGTTTCTATGTTTTTGATTTAATAGCAGAAAGATTTACAATGTTAAATAATTTATTGATTAAATTTTATTATTTCCTATCAAAAAATTAGGTATAGCTATAAAAAATAAGCCCCACTTCCTTGAGAAGTGAGGCTTAGTATATGGCATGAAATCCAGATTATGCTTCAGTTGTTGGTTCTGAAGATTCTGAACTTTCTTCAGCAGCAGGAGTTTCTGTGCTTTCAGCAGCAGCTTTAGGGGCAGTGCTACGACGGCTACGACGAGTTTTAGTAGCAGCAGCTTCTTTAGTTTCAGCCAAAAGAGTTGTGTTATAGTCCACCAACTCAATCAAGCAAACTTCAGCGTTATCACCCAAACGGTTGCCTAATTTAACGATGCGAGTGTAGCCACCTGGACGGCTAGCAATTTTCTCAGCTACATCACCAAACAATACTTTTACGCTCTCTTTATTTTGAAGATAAGAGAATACAGTACGGCGAGAGTGTGTAGTATCGTTTTTTGCCTTTGTAAGCAAAGGCTCAATATACTTGCGCAATTCTTTAGCTTTGGCAAGTGTTGTTTCGATACGCTTGTGCAATATCAACGACGAAGCCATGTTTGAAAGCATAGCTTTGCGGTGAGATGCAGTGCGACCTAAGTGATTAAAACTTTTTCCGTGTCTCATTTTAGTTAATCTTCATCAAGTTTATACTTAGATAAGTCCATACCAAACGTCAATTGTTTTTCAACCATGAGTTGTTCCAATTCGGTAAGGGACTTTTTACCGAAGTTACGGAACTTCATCATGTCCGACACTTCGAGTCTGGCCAAGTCGCCAAGTGTTTTGATGTCTGCGGCCTTCAAGCAATTGTAAGCGCGAACAGACAAATCAAGGTCAGCGAGCGAGGTTTTAAGCAATTTACGCATGTGTAGCATTTCCTCATCCACCGCTTCATCTTCTTGTGGTTTGGCCACTTCGAAGGTCATCGTCTGGTCAGAGAACAGCATAAAGTGCTTAATCAATATATTGGCAGCACCTTTCAGTGCATCTTCAGGGTGAATAGAACCATCAGTTTCTATATCGAGGAGCAAACGCTCATAGTCTGTTTTTTGTTCTACCCTTGTATTTTCAATACTATACTTTACGTTTTTGATAGGCGTAAAGATGGCATCAATAGGAATAACACCTGTGAGTTGTTCTGCTGGCTTGTTTTCGTCCGCAGGTACATAGCCTCTGCCTTTTTCCAAAGTGATTTCCACTTCAAGTTCACGCGAAGAATCTATGTTACAAATCACTAAGTCAGGGTTGAGAATCTGAAACGAAGGGGTAAACTTCTCAATATCTCCTGCTTTGAAAACTTCCTGATTACGCAAATGAATCTGGATTTTGTTGTCAAGCACGTCAGATACTTTCTTGAAACGCACCATTTTGAGGTTCAAGATAACTTCAGATACGTCTTCCACCACACCTTCAATGGTTGAGAACTCATGCAACACGCCTTCTATTTTCACAGAAGTAATGGCATATCCTTCCAATGAAGAAAGAAGGATTCGTCTCAAAGCATTGCCAATCGTAACTCCGTACCCTTTTTCAAGTGGTTTAAATTCGAACAAGCCTCTGAAATCGTCGGCTTTTTCCATCACCACTTTTTCAGGCATTTGAAATGCTAATATTGACATAGTCGTATGTGGTTTGTAAGTAGAAAGTTAAAATTACTTAGAGTACAATTCGACGATAAGTTGCTCCTGAATGTTTTCAGGGATAGCATCTCTGTCAGGGTATGACACGAATGTACCGCTTAATTCAGCACTATTCCACTCCAACCATGGGAATTTCTTTGCGCTGCGAGCAGAAAGACTTGTAGTGATCGCCTCCAAAGATTTTGATTTCTCACGTACACCTATCACTTGACCTGGTTTTACAGAGTATGAAGGAACGTTTACTACTTCACCACCTACTACGATGTGTTTATGTAGAACTAATTGGCGAGCCGCACGACGTGTAGGAGCAATACCCAAACGGTACACTACGTTGTCTAAGCGAGCCTCAAGGAAACGAAGCAAGTTCTCACCTGTAACCCCATGCTTACGAGCAGCTTTGTCGAAAAGGTTAGCGAACTGACGTTCCAAAACGCCGTAAGTATATTTTGCTTTTTGTTTTTCGCCTAATTGAACAGCGTATTCAGATTGTTTTCTTCTCTTTCCGCGGCCATGTTGTCCCGGAGGATACGCTTTCTTTTGTAAAGCTTTGCTTGCGCCCAAGATTGGTTCATTGAAGCGACGAGCAATTTTAGATTTTGGTCCTGTATAACGAGCCATTTTCTATGTTGATTGTTGTTATATATGATAGTAAAGCGTCAGGCAACAAAAACGTAATTCAGAAGGTTTCCCGCCCGACAAGATAACCAAACCTATACTCTTCTGCGTTTAGGCGGGCGGCAACCGTTGTGTGGTAGCGGAGTTACATCGCGGATGATAGTAACTTCTAATCCAGCGGCTTGTAATGTACGAATAGCTGACTCGCGTCCAGCACCAGGGCCTTTTACGAATACTTCCACTTTACGCAAACCTAATTCAAAAGCTGTTTGAGCGCAGTTAGCGGCAGCTGTTTGAGCAGCGTAAGGTGTATTTTTTTTCGAGCCTTTGAAGCCCATTTTACCAGCAGATGACCAAGAAATTACTTGTCCTGCGTTGTTGGTAATTGATACGATAATGTTGTTGAAAGAAGCCTTAATGTGCACTTGACCAGTAGCTTCCACTACTACGACACGCTTTTTAGCTTTATCTTTTCTTTTATTTCCTTGTGCCATATCACATAAAATGTTAAACGGAGGTAATCCGACAAAAAGTGCCAGCAAAGCCAGCACTCATGCCATCTATAATCGGTCAATGATTACTTACTACTTAGTAGCTTTTTTCTTGTTGGCTACTGTCTTACGTTTACCCTTACGAGTACGTGAGTTGTTTTTAGTACGTTGTCCACGCAAAGGCAAACCTTTACGGTGACGAAGGCCACGGTAGCAACCGATGTCCATCAGGCGTTTGATGCTCATCTGAACTTCAGATTTAAGCACACCTTCCGTTTTATACTCAGCACCGATGACAGCACGAATGGCATTAGCCTCATCTTCAGTCCAAGTGCTTACTTTTTTGTTTGCATCTACACCTGCTTTAGCAAGTATAGCCTTTGCAGAGCTGCGGCCTATACCGAAAATATAGGTTAAGGAGATTTCACCGCGCTTGTTATCTGGAATATCTACTCCTGAAATTCTAGCCATAGTATAAAATGATTATCCTTGTCTTTGTTTATAGCGAGGATTTTTTTTGTTAATAACGTACAGTTTGCCTTTGCGTCTGATGACTTTACAGTCCACGCTGCGTTTTTTAATTGAAGCTTTTACTTTCATTGCCTGAGTTGATTTGAATGGAATAAGATACAACTTCACAGCTGTACCTCTACGATTTTACTTGTATCTGTAAACGATTCTGCCTTTTGTTAAATCGTAAGGCGACATCTCTAATTTGATTTTATCGCCAGGCAGAATCTTAATGTAGTTCATGCGCATCTTGCCAGAAATGTGGGCAATTACTTGGTGTCCATTTTCTAACTCTACTCGAAACATAGCGTTAGAAAGAGCCTCCACGATAGTGCCGTCTTGTTCGATAGAAGTCTGTTTTGCCATATCAAAATTGGAATACTTCGTCTATGTATTGAAATGTGGTTAGGATTTGTGGTTTGCCTTCGACAATCGCTATCGTATGCTCAAAATGAGCTGATGGTTTGCGGTCTGCCGTGCGAATTGTCCAGCCATCTCTATCTTGAAATATTTGCTTTTTACCTAAATTGACCATCGGCTCAATGGCAATCACCAAGCCTTCGCTCAACATAGTACCTTTGCCTTTCTTTCCATAGTTGGGAACTTCTGGACTCTCGTGCAAACTGCGTCCTAATCCGTGACCAACTAATTCCCTTACAACGGAATATCCTTTGGCTTCTACGAATTGCTGTACTGCACTTCCTATATCTCCCGTACGGTTTCCCGCTTGTGCCGCTTCTATTCCTAAAAATAAAGAGGCTTTCGTGTCAATAAGAAGTTGCATTGTTTCTTTCTTCACATTCCCTACAGGGTAAGTGTAGGCACTGTCGGCATGAAAGCCATTGAGCAAAACACCGCAATCTACAGAAACTATATCTCCGTCCTTGATTTCATAATCGCTGGGCATTCCATGAACTACAACATCATTAACGGAGATACAGAGTGAATAAGGGAAGCCATTATAACCTTTAAAAGAAGGATGAGCTCCGTTATCCGAAATATACTCGTAAGCTAATTTGTCAAGCGACTTGGTCGTGATTCCAGATTTTATTGTCTTAGAAACCAAACCTTGCGTGCGGCCTAACAAATCACCGCTTAAACGTATCAGTTCTATTTCCTCTAAGGTTTTGTATTTAATACCTTGCTTTTCTTGCGACATAAACCTTAGGCTACTATTACGTTTTGGTCATTGTCCTTGAATTGGCCGCTTTCCATCAATCCTTCATAGTGTTTCATGAGTAGATAGCTTTCAATTTGTTGTAAAGTATCAAGTACAACACCAACCATAATCAAAAGAGATGTTCCCCCAAAGAACTGAGCGAAGTCTCTGCTCACGCCCAATTGCGTTACCAATGCAGGAAGGATGGCTACTGCTGCCAAGAAAAAAGCACCTGGCAAAGTAATTCGGTCTATCACATTAGCAATATAATCGGATGTCTGTTCTCCTGGTTTTATACCTGGGATAAAGCCGTTATTACGTTTCATGTCTTCAGCGATTTGGTTTGGATTCACCGAAATAGCCGTATAGAAGAATGTGAAAACAATAATCAAGACGGTAAAAGTAAGGCTATACTGCCAAGACGAAGGATCGCCGAAAGTAGAGCCAATGTAGCCCGCAACTTCGCTTTCTTCTCTGAAGGCAGTCGCTACAATCGCAGGAATAAACATCAAGGATTGAGCGAAAACGATAGGCATAACACCTGCTGAGTTTACCTTCAAAGGAATGAATTGGCGTTGGCCACCATATACTTTGTTACCAATTACTTGTTTGGCATACTGAACAGGTATCCTGCGAGTAGCTTGCGTAAGCATTACTACGCCCATTACCACAAAGAACAATACTACAAGCTCCAGAACGAATACTAACGCACCGTCCATGTTACGAGAAGCAGCTTCTTTGATGATGGCACCTGGCAAACGAGAGATGATACCAATCATAATTAGCATCGAAATACCGTTACCAATACCTTTTTCGGTGATTTTTTCTCCAAGCCACATACAGAAGATTGTACCTGCTGTAAGCGTAATCATGGAAGAGGCAACGAAAAGGGTTTTACCAAAATAAGGGTCAATAGCGTCGGCAGGGATGGTAGCTGTAACGTAGCCAACAGACTGCCCTAATGTTACTAATACAGTCAGGAAGCGAGTCATTTGGTTGAGTTTTTTTCTACCAGACTCACCGTCTTTCTGTAGTTTTTGGAAATGAGGCACGGCCACCGTAAGCAACTGCACGATAATCGAAGCAGTGATATATGGCATAATACCTAGACCAAAAACAGACGCATTGCTAAACGCACCGCCTAAAAACGTGTCCAAAAGCCCGAAAATACCAGAGGTATTGCCTTCGAGTTTGTTAGCATCTACGCCAGGAAGCACGATGTACGAACCCAAACGGAAGATACCCAAAAACAACAGAGTATTGATAATTCTGACTCTTAGATCTTCAATAGAGAAGATATTTTTAAGCGTTGTGATAAACTTTTTCATACAAAAATTTAGAGAACAGTAGCTTTGCCGCCAGCTTTCTCGATAGAAGCTACAGCTGTAGCTGAGAAAGCGTGAGCTTTTACTTCAACATTAGCCTTGAATTCGCCGCGACCAAGAACTTTTACTAAATCGTTCTTAGACATCATGCCATGCTCTTTCAAGAAATCTGTATCAATTACAGATGGGCTATATGTATCAGCAAGTGTTTGCAAAGCATCAAGGTTGATAACTTTGTATTCTACACGGTTAGGGCTTGTGAAACCAAACTTAGGTACACGGCGTTGCAAAGGCATTTGACCACCTTCAAAACCCATTTTCTGTTTTGTACCAGAGCGTGAGTTTGCACCTTTATGACCACGTGTCGAAGTTCCACCCTTACCTGAGCCAGAACCACGTCCTACACGTTTGATGTTCTTTGTAGAACCAGCGGCTGGTTTGATAGTATGTAAATTCATGATTATAATTCTGTTACAGTTACTAAGTGATTAACTTTATTCACCATACCAGCGATTTGAGGAGTATATTCTACCTCTACGCTTCTGTTGATTTTACCCAAGCCCAAAGCAACGATGGTTGCTTTTTGTTTGTGGGATTTGTCGATAGTGCTACGCACTTGCGTTATTTTTACCTTTGCCATCGTTGAAATTACCCGTTAAATACTTTAGTCAAGGAAACTGCACGATGCTGTGCTACTGTTTGTGGGTCACGCATACGAGCAAGTGCATCGAAAGTAGCTTTTACTACGTTGTGTGGGTTAGAAGAACCTTTTGATTTCGCCAAAACGTCTTTAATACCAGCACTTTCCAATACGGCACGCATCGCACCACCAGCAATAATACCAGTACCTTTAGCAGCTGGTTTCAAAAGAACAAAACCACCGCTGTACTTACCGTGCATTTCATGTGGAACTGTGTCTTTTAGAATAGGAACTTTAATTAAGTTCTTTTTTGCGTCGTCGATACCTTTAGTGATTGCGTCTGTTACTTCGTTAGCTTTACCTAAACCGTAACCTACTACGCCATGACCATCGCCAACAACAACAATAGCAGAGAAACTGAAACGGCGACCACCTTTTACCACTTTTGCAACGCGGTTGATAGCCACAACTTTTTCTTTCAGCTCAATATCGCTTGATTTTACAGATTTCAGATTGATTTGAGACATTGTTTTTAGAATTTAAGCCCACCTTCGCGAGCACCTTCAGCAAATGCTTTTACTCTACCGTGATACAAATAGCCATTACGGTCAAATACTACTTCAGAAACGCCAGCAGCTACAGCTTTTTCAGCGATTTTCTGGCCTACCGATTTTGATAGCTCCACTTTAGGTGCTTTCACATCTTTCAATTCTGAAGAGGAAGCACTCACCAAAGTACGGCCACTTACGTCGTCAATCAATTGCGCGTAGATGTGAACGTTACTTCTGAAAACAGATAGTCTAGGCTTGACAGCAGTACCACTTACTTTTTTACGGATACTGGCCTTTATTTTTAGTCTTCTAAGTTCTTTTTTACTTGGCATTTTGCTTATTATTTAGCGGAAGTTTTACCAGCTTTTCTTCTAACCACCTCACCAACGAAGCGAACACCTTTACCTTTGTAAGGCTCTACTTGACGTAACGAGCGGATTTTTGCAGCCACTTGGCCAATCAATTGCTTGTCAATTCCTTCCAATGTAACTACTGGGTTTTTACCTTTTTCAGTAACAGCACCTGCCTTAATTTCTTGAGGAAGTGTCATTACGATGTTGTGAGAGTAACCTAAGCTCATTTCAAGGTTTGCACCTGTCATCGCAGCTTTGAAACCTACACCCACCAATTCCAACTTAATGGTATAACCTTCACTTACGCCCTTAACCATGTTTCCCAACAAAGAGCGATATAGACCGTGCATGGCTTTGTGTCTTTTCTGTTCAGTAGGGCGAGTAAGCACCAATTGGCCACCTTCTACCTCTACTTTAATATCAGAATCAACCGCTTGCGACAATGCACCTTTAGGTCCTTTTACTGTAACCTCGTTTGAAGCCGATACCGATACCTCTACGCCTTTTGGAAGGTCAATCGGCTTTTTTCCAATTCTTGACATTTGAGTATTCCTCCTAAATGATTAATAGATATAGCACAATACTTCTCCGCCTACGTTAAGATCGCGGGCTTGCTTGTCTGTAACAACTCCTTTAGAAGTTGATAACACAGCCACACCCAAACCACTTAGTACACGTGGCAAGTTTCCTGTACCTACATACTTACGCAAGCCTGGCTTGCTTACTCTAACCAAGCTCACGATGGCTGGTTGTTTCGTTACTGGGTGATACTTAAGAGCTATCTTGATAGTACCTTGCACGGCATTATCTTCAAATTTATAGCTTTGAATATACCCTTGGTCATACAATACCTTTGTAATGTCCTTCTTAATGCTAGAAGCAGGTATTTCTACAATTCTGTGGTTTGCCTTGATGGCATTCCTCAATCTTGTAAGATAATCGGCTATCGGATCAGTTGTCATTTATTTTTTATATCTGTTTGGATACATTTTTATTTTGGGAGTGCAAATGTAGAAATTTATTTACAAACAAAAAATTTTTATCGTTTTTTTTTCGCACTATCTATCAGGCATTTAGAATATTCATTCCAAATACCGCCCCTTTTTATTTGCTATTCTCATAGCGGCACTAAAACCTTGATATTCTGCTTAAAATTCCAATTGCATCTACGCAACACACTATAAAATATAGGCCTGCCCCTTCTTCGGGATTTCTACTTGCCCAAATCCTTCTTGCTCAAGCGTCTGTTTGAAAGCCAACATCGTATCATATTCGCCATGAACCACAAAAAGTTTTTGTAGCTGAGTCGGTTTTTGCTGTTTTACAAAACTTAACAAGTCGTCCAAATCAGCATGGCCACTAAACACGTCCGTGCGCTCCACATTAGCCAACACAGGCACTTCTTTGTTTCCGATGCGCAATGTTTTTTGGCCATTGGTCAGGCGATACCCCAGCGTGCCCTCAGCCGCAAAACCAATCATCAAAATAGTACAATATGGATTCTGAATATTCTTGCGAATATGCTCCTCTACCCTTCCGCCGCTTATCATTCCCGACGAAGAAATGATAATACAAGGCTCGTGATAACTGGATACGGCGCGACTTTGCTCCATGTTTTCCACGTAGTGCAAGTTCTCAAAATCAAACAATTCCTCATGTTCTTCCTGAAATTCTTGCGCGTCGGCATTAAGCAGTTTTACATATTTTTGATGAATCTGGGTGCTTTGCAAAGCCATTGGGCTATCCGAAAACACTTTGATTGGTGCAATACTTTCCTGTGAATATAATTTATTCAAGGTATAAAGCAACGCTTGCGTACGCCCAACACTAAATGCAGGGATAATCAAACGGCCTGGAATGTCGATGCAAGTACGCTTAATCACGTCGGCCAAAATATCTTCTGGCTTGCCTTTGGCTTCGTGGCGGCGGTTGCCGTACGTGGATTCGCAAATCAAATAATCAACTGGCGGAAATGGCGCGGGGTCTGGCAACAAGGGATAATTATGGCGACCAATATCCCCCGAAAATCCTATTCGTTTGGTCTGGCCATTTTCCTCAATTATTTCTACCAAAATATTGGCCGCACCCAACAAATGCCCCGTCGGGATAAAAGTAACGTACATATTGTGGCGCACTTTGAAGCGTTGCTGAAAAGCAATCGTAACAAAACGCTCTACGGCTTCGTCCACGTGGCGTTCCAAGTACATATCCGACGTATCGGGCGGCGGTTGATGGCTGCGTTTGGAACTGCGGCGGCTGCCATGAATGGCTTTCAGCTTGTTGCGGTGCAAAGAAGCCGAATCCATCAACAATAATTTTGTAAGCGAATAAGTAGCTGATGTACAAAGGATTTGACCTTCGTAACCTTCGCGGATAAGGTTCGGGAGATTGCCCGAATGGTCGATGTGCGCGTGCGTGAGCAACACCAAATTAATAAGAGAAGGCTCAAACGGAAACAACAACCCTTGTCTTTCTCTGAAGTTCATTTCAGCAGATTCTTCGCGGTCGCGTGCCATTTCTGTACCGCAATCAATCAATATTCGGTAGTCGTCGTCGAGTTCGAGCAAAAACATACTACCAGTTACCTGTCGGGCTGCTCCCCAAAATGTTAATTTCATTACTTTAAATATATTTTAGAAAATAGCCTCATAGTGAGCTATTTAGTACAAATCGTGTCCTGATGATGCAACAACAAATGGAGGTGTGGGGGCGGCCATGAAAACCTAAAAGTTCACAAGTTACAAATAATTGTCGTGCATTAGGCCGTAAACTTATAAAATTCGCTTATAGTTTCGGGCAAAAGCACATTTAATTCCCAAAATCATTTCGCAAGGCTTAAAATAAGTCTAAATTTAGGTTCTGTGTTTAATTTCTTAATATTGTGCCTTTCAACTAATCCGTTTTATTTATGTTCAAAACGTTATATCAAACAGCTTTGCTTATGCTTATTCCGTTGGCAGCAAGCGTTTTGGCCAAAGCCGAAACATCCGCACAAGCCCCAAAGCTCGAATATGTGCTTTCTGTAACTGAGCCGCACGCCCATTATTTTGATGTGGAAATCAATGTGAGCGGCCTCAAACAAGATTATGTAGATTTGAAAATGGCCGTTTGGACTCCTGGTTCGTATTTGGTGCGCGAATACGCTCGCCAAGTGGAAGGTTTTAAGGCCGAAAACGCAGGCAAATCTTTAGGTTTTGACAAAATCAACAAAAATACGTGGCGCGTACAAACCCAAAACGCCGATAAATTTTCGGTAAAATATCGCGTGTATGCCTACGAACTTACCGTGCGTACCAGCTACGTGGATGCCACACAAGGCTACCTCAACGGCGCAAGTGTTTTTATGTTTTTGGACAAAAAACAAGACCTTCCGTCCACGCTTACCGTAAAGCCTTACGCGACTTGGAAAGAAATCACGACCGCGCTCAAACCTATTGGCAAAGACAAGTGGGTGTTGAATGTTCCGAATTTCGACACCTTGGCCGACTCTCCTATTCAGTTGGGCAACCAAACCATTTTTAACTTCACGGCTTCGGGCATCGACCACAAAGTAGCCATGTGCGGCGAAGGAAATTACGACATCGCACGCCTTCAGGCCGACATGAAAGCCGTAACGGAAGCCGCCAAAGATGTAGTTGGCGAACACCCTTGCACCGATTATACTTTTATCGTGCATAACACCCCGACAGGCGGCGGCGGTTTGGAGCACCTCAACTCTACTACCTTAGTAACCAGCAAATTTGGTTATCAAAACCCAAGCAGCTACGAAGGATTTTTGTCGTTGGTGGCGCACGAATATTTCCACCTTTGGAACGTAAAACGCATTCGTCCGAAAGCCTTAGGCCCATTCGATTACGAAAACGAAAATTATACGCATTTGCTTTGGGTATCGGAAGGCTTCACGGCTTACTACGATGATTATTTGGTACGTCGTGCGGGCATTACTACGCCAGAAGCATTTTTGAATGTGGTAGGTTCTAATTTTTCTTATATCGAAAACACACCTGGAAGCCGCTACCAGTCGGCAACCGAATCGAGCTTTGACGCTTGGATTAAATATTATCGCCCAACCGAAAACTCTAACAATGCGAGCATTTCGTACTACAACAAAGGCGGCGTAGTGGCTACTATTTTGGATTTAGAAATTTTGCAAAGCACTGGCGGCACAAAATCCCTTGACGATGTGATGCGTTACCTTTACCAAGAATATTACAAAAAACAACAACGCGGTTTTACGGACGAAGAAATGCAAAAAGCCGTTGAGTTGGTGGCAGGCAAAAGCATGGACGAGTTTTTCAAAAAATATATTTGGGGAACAGATGCCATTAACTACGGTTCGTATTTGGCTTATGCAGGCTTGCAACTGACAGACCGTTTTGCCACACGTCAAGAAGCCTATTTGGGAGCAAACGCTTCCAATCAGGGCGGGAAATTGGTGGTTACGTCGGTAGTTCGCAATAGTCCAGCCTACAAATCAGGTATTTATGTAAATGATGAAATCATTGCCATCGACAAATATCGCGTAGGTTCAGACCTTGCCAGCAACTTGGCCAACCGCAAAATTGGCGAAAAAGTGAAAGTATTGGTTTCGCGCGGTGGCGTATTGGAAACCGTAGAACTTACGTTGGAGCGTAACCCTGTGGTTAGCTACCAAATCTCTCGTGTGAGCAACCCAACAGCACAACAAGAAACGATTTACAAAAAATGGCTAAGAATTAAATAAAAGTCAATTCTCAATATTATTCAAAAAGCTAACATAAACTAACATTGTTTGTGTTAGCTTTTTTATTACTTTAGTGCATTGTTTGGCGGGTTGCAATCGCTATTTATTATCAAACACATAAAAAACTAGGATATGGGATTTGTAAAAGAGTTTAAAGATTTCGCTGTCAAAGGCAACGTAGTGGACATGGCCATCGGTATTATTATCGGTGGAGCTTTTGGTAAAATTGTATCGTCGTTGGTAGAAGATGTGATGATGCCACCATTGGGGATGCTCACTTCTGGACTGGATTTTACAAGACAAAAAGTAGTGATTCAGAAAGAAGTAATAGATGCCGCTGGTGCTATCAGCCAACCAGAAGTAGCCATTCGTTACGGTAATTTTATTCAGGTAAGTATTAACTTCCTGTTAGTGGCAATGGCCGTTTTCTTTTTGGTTAAAGTAATCAATCGCCTACGTGCTGCAGAAGAAAAAGCGGCGGAAGTAACGCCACCTGCTCCACCAGCACCGCCAGAGCCTACTACTCAAGAAAAATTATTGATGGAAATACGCGATGCACTGCGCAAATAAGCTTATAACGCTGATTCTGTGTGAAGATTTAATTTTATCAAAAAAAACTTTACACACGTAAGAGTTTTGTGTATATTGCTACGACAATAGAACGCAGACAATCAACACTTAGAACCAAAAACAAAGACATAAAATCTTAAACCCTCATTTCTTATGGCAATAAAAAAGAAATATAAAGCCGTAATGCTCATCGACGACAATGAGATTGATAACCTCATTAACCAAAAAATCATTGAGGCATCTGATGTTGCCGAGCATATTTTATCGCACACGGGTGCAAAAGCCGCACTTGAATTTTTAAGAAACGTAGAAAAAATGGCTTCCATCAAAACGGATATGTTGCCAGAAGTCATTTTTTTGGATGTGGATATGCCACTAATGGATGGGTTTCAATTTTTAGATGAATTTGAAAAACTTTCTGATGACATCAAAAAGCACTGTGGAATAGTAATGCTTACTTCTTCCATCAACCCACAAGACCTGAATAAAGCGAAGAAAAGTGCTTACGTCAAAAAATATTTGAATAAGCCTCTTACGCAAGATGCTTTAGACAAACTGAGCGTTTAGTTTTCCATAAATAAAAAAGCCTCTTTTACTTCTGTATAGTAAGAGAGGCTTTTTTATTTCTTTTTAATTCTATTCTAAAGCCCTTCGCACTCACAACGCAGCTTCCACAATTGGAGCGGCAAAGGGTGCAATGTTTCGGGAACTACTTTTTGCAAACGGCGTTTGCCTGTGCGCCTGTCGAGCATGGCAAATGCCTGAATAATAGGATTTTGGCTTTCGTGTGCGGCCTCTATACTCGTGTTGGTATATTCCCAACAAGCATCAAAAAAATCTTCTCTGGAAAACTCCCCTTTTTCGGCGGCTTGGTCTGTATGGCGTTCTTCGGGAGCGATGCGCTCATGTATGGCGGGCGTATCCCAGCCGAAACGGTTACCGTTGTCGGGTGTCGAAAAATTAACGATTTCGACTTTGTCGAGCGTAAGCCAAGCCCGAACCATATAATAACTGCCTGTCGTGTAGCGCGTTGCAAAAACATGAACCCTGCCTTGCACGCTCGGCGCAAAGTTTTCTTCCATTTTTTGTTTGAGTTTGCTCCATTGCATAGCCGTTCAGTTTTTTTTAGCTGCGCATTAAATCCGAATACGTTTTTTTATTCTTCACAAAATATTCAAACACAATGCTATACGCCGTGCGTTTGGCTTCTTGCTTGGCAAATTGGCGTGCGTGTCGGCGTGCTTTTATCCAGTGCGGAAGGCCGCCATAAAACGCAAAATGCGCCTTAATGATAGCCCAAGTATCTTTGGTTTGTCCCGAAAAAAACATCTTTGCGCCAGCCACGCCGTCCAGTACCAAGCGCGTAAAAATAATCGGGAAAAGAGAAGCCGTCGGCAAATTTTTGAATAACAATACAATGCCGTTGCGGAAATTGAGGAATGTTTTGCGCGGATTGTTTTTGGGCAATGTACCACCTCCTAAATGAAACACGACACTTCCACCACAAGCAAACACCTGATAACCTGCGTTTTGCATACGCCAACACAAGTCAATTTCTTCCATGTGCGCAAAAAATGCTTCGTCCAGGCCGCCTAATTTTTTATAAACCTCCAAACGCACAAACATACACGCGCCAGTTGCCCAAAATACGGGCGTTGTATCGTCATATTGGTGATTGTCAGTTTCGAGCGTATCAAAAAGGCGACCTCTACAAAACGGATAACCGTATTTGTCCACAAAACCGCCTGCCGCGCCTGCATACTCAAAAGATTCTTGCGCCAAATAAGCCCTAATTTTGGGCTGACAGGCCGCAATCTGCGTGTTAGAATCCATCAGAGCCAAAAGCGGCGCGAGCCAGCCTTGCGTTACGGCAACGTCCGAATTGAGCAAAACCGCATATTCTGTGTCGATATGTGCCAACGCGTCGTTATAACCTTTGCTAAAGCCCCCGTTGGTGCTGTTTTGGATAATGTGCACCTGCGGATAATGGCTTTGCAAAAATGCGACAGAATCGTCTGTGGAGGCGTTGTCGGCTACCACAATGGCCGCTTCTGGGCTATGCGCCACCACCGAAGGCATAAACTCTTGCAAATGCTTACGTCCGTTCCAGTTGAGAATCACGACCGAGACACGAGGCGCAACAAATTCCATATCTTATTGATTTTGAGAAGATTATTAACAAAAAAGCAGATGCTATGAAACGACAAAAGAGCTCACAAAACATTGCAAGCTCTTTTGAAGGCATATAGCGTACAAATAAATTGCGCTAAAATTATGCTTTATGGCTTTTTTCGCTTGAAACAGTAAGTTTCTTGCGGCCACGTGCGCGACGAGCAGCTACTACACGACGGCCATTAGCTGTAGCCATACGCTCGCGGAATCCGTGCTTATTTTTTCTCTTGCGCAAAGAGGGTTGGAATGTTCTTTTCATCGTCTTATACCACTTTTAAAATACGGGTTGCAAAACTACAAATTTTTCTGAAAGTAACAAATACTAACAGTCTTTTTTATAGCATTTTATATAAAACCATTGCCAAAGCAACGGCCTAATTTTGATTTTTGGGAAAGATTTTGTCCGAAAAAATTATTCTTCGTCTTCTTTCATGTTGTGATACACAGCCTGAACGTCGTCGTCTTCTTCAAACTTTTCTAACAGGGTGTGAATCTCTTTTTGCTGGTCGGGCGTAAGCTCCGTTGTGTTAGTCGGGAAGCGTTGAACTTCAGCACTTTGAATCTCAATATTGCGTTCTTCAAGGGCTTTTTGCATCGCGCCAAAATCCGAGAAACCCGTGTAAATAAAGATAGAACCTTCGTCTTCAAACATTTCTTCCGCACCAAAATCAATGAGTTCTAATTCCAAATCCTCTACGTTGTTACCTTCGGCAGGAATTTTAAACACAGATTTACGCTCAAAGATAAAATCCAACGAACCCGTTTTGCCAAGTGTGCCGCCCGCTCTGGTAAAATAGCTACGTACGCTGGCTACCGTGCGGTTGATGTTGTCGGTCGCACATTCCACCAAAATAGCGATACCGTGAGGGCCGTAGCCTTCATATACCACTTCTTCAAAATCTTTTTCGTCTTTGGAATGCGCACGTTTGATGGCCGCTTCTACTTTATCCTTCAACATACCAGCGTTTTTGGCGTTTTGGATAAGTACGCGCAAACGCGAGTTTGTTTCTGGATCAGGACCGCCTTGTTTAGAGGCCATTGTCAATTGTTTACCCAATACGGTAAACTGACGCGCCATGCGTCCCCAACGTTTCATTTTTCTTTCTTTCCGAAATTCAAATGCTCTTCCCATAAGTATATTTTTTCAATTATAGTTAGAAATCTGATAACCATACGGCCGCACCTTACAGGTGCAGCGTCCTTTAAAAAAGCAAAATTAGGTAGATTCCCAAAACTATCCAACCAGCAACATGAGTCCCTGCACCGATTCGCTCGAAATTCTACAAGAAATGCTTTCCAAATTTTGTGCTAAAAGAAAAAGACCCTCGTGGCACAAGCAACGAAGGTCTTTTTCTTGAATATTTTCAACGGTGATAAATATTACTTTTGAGCAGAATCCGTAGCGGCAGCAGGTTGCGTACCTTGTGCAGCAGGAGCAGCGTTTTGCTTAGGTGCAGGTTGCGAAAACTCCATTGCTTTTTGTACGTTGGCACTGCGTGGCGTTTCCGCAGATGTTGCACCAGTACCTAACAAAAAGTGTGAGCCTACACTAATTACCATAATGGCAATCATAAAGCCCCACGTTAATTTTTCCAAAATATCACCAGTGCGTTTTACGCCCATTAGTTGGGTAGCACCGAAATTAGAACTCATAGCTCCACTTTTAGAGTCTTGAGCTAATACAACAAGTACCAACATTACGGCCAGTACAATTATCAAACCTATGGCAACTGCAATCATTGTCTAATTGGGTAAAGAATATTTATGTTTATAAAATTCTGACGATAAGAATGTTAGTCCATTTTTTCAAGACTCTCGATTCGGGACGCAAAGTAACTTGATTTTTCGGGATATTTCAAGATTAACTTGCGATAAATTTCGATGGCTTTATTTATTTTGCCCTGACGCGTAAGAATAACAGCAAAATTTTCAGAAACTAGCGTTTCATCTATACGAGAACTATCCGAAGCCAAATCGCCTAAACTAGAGCCAGACTGCACCATATCATTTGCCTGCGGCATACGCGGATTAGAGACAATAAATTTATCTATCAATTCAATCTGCGCCTTACGGTCTGGTTTTTCGCTAAAAGCAACTCCTTTTCCCGCTGTGTCGTCAGTTGAAGGCGTAGGCGTTTCTTGCTCTTGATGAGCTTGCTCGTTTTGCTGCTTTTGGGCTGCTAACTCGCGTTTGGTGCGTTGCAATTCTTCAATTGTCGCTTTTAGCTCATTGATTACCGAATTTTCTACAGGTTTATTGGTTTCTGGTACGGCCTCTGTCGTGTTAGCAACAGGCACAACTGGTTCATTTTCAGCAATATTAGACGACCACTTAGAAGCAACTTCCGAAATTTCTTGCTCCAAAGAAAGTGGTGTAAACGAATCATTCGGTTCAGTATATGGCAAAGGCATCGGCTCGGCGGCAGCCTCCTCATTATTTTCGGGAACAAGCGCGAACATAGATTCTAACACACGCGAAGGTGAAGAATGCCATTGATTTTCTGAATAAATTAAATTTTTGAGAGCCGTTCGACTAGCAGAATAAACCGCTGCAGTTTTCAAACGCTGCAAAGCCATCATATTATTTTTGTCGTGCGCGTTCTTGGCCAATAGCACATGAGCTAGTTGGCAATACGGGAAATTTACCGTCATTTCTTCAAGAGCCTCTGCTTCTTTAGGAGAAATGTCGGAAGGGTGTGTTATAATATGTAAAAATTCCTGTTTGTTCACGTTATATATTACACCTGTTGTGGCTTATTGTCTTATTGTTTTTATTATTTGTGGTCGTAACGCCCAAATTTCCTGCAATAATAATGAATAGTGCGTATAATTTATACTGTGTTTTTAAAAAGTTTATGCAATTGTTATTGGCAAGAAAAAATACAACAAGTCAAAACACCATATAATAACCTGATTACAAAGGTAATATAATATAAATACCGTAAAATAACATCTATTTTAATTATAGCATATAAAATTAAAATATTATGAATTACTTTTCCAAAAACAATACACGATATTTCCTCAAAAACAGATTACCTTACATTTTTATTCTTTTCCCAAATATTATATGGCACATTTCGGTAAATAACACCGCTCTTACAACAAAAAAAGCGTTGTATGACTTTTTGCATTAGCTATTTTAAAGATAAATAATATATTGCCGACCTAATTAGTAGTAAATTTCTGCTAAACATGAATAGCGTATTTCTTGATTTAAGTCAATAAATATTAAAATATTAGTACATAAACAACTTTTATCAAATATTAAACAGCTGAAAATCAAGAATATTTGCGCAAACGAATATGCGGTTTTTAAATAATAAAATTGTTCTTTTACATTTGCCTCAAATCCCAATAACTGAGAACACCTTATGGATAAATATTCCTATATCGCAAACGGTCATGGCTCTTTTTTTGATGAGCTATACGCTGCGTACAAGCAAGACCCCAGCTCTGTAGATATTAGCTGGCAAAAATTCTTTGAAGGTTTCGAGTTTTCGCAACAATTCAGCGAAAATGGACAAGCTGCCCCTGTTTCTGGCGGTGTTTCTGACAAAGAAATTAAGGTTTTGGCACTTATTAACGCCTACCGCACACGCGGACACCTCGAATCAAAAACAAACCCTGTTCGCCCTCGTAAAGATCGTCACGCATTTTTGTCTTTGGCTGATTTTGGCCTAAGCGATGCCGACCTTGATACGCCTTTTGCGGCAGGTGCAGAAATTGGCATCGGAACAGCTCCGCTTCGCAAAATCGTAGAATCGCTCAAATACATTTATACTGGTACGGTTGGTTTTGAATACACGTACATTCGCGAACCAGAAGTATTGCAGTGGTTGCGTGCCAAAATTGAGAAAGAAGCCTTAGAATTTAAGCCTTCTTTGGATACAAAAAAACGCATTCTTTCCAAACTAAACGAAGCCGTAGTATTCGAGAACTTCTTGCATACCAAATACATCGGCCAAAAACGTTTCTCTTTGGAAGGTGGCGAAACAACCATCGCCGCACTTGATGCCATCATTTCGCGCAGTGCCGATTTGGGCGTAGAAGAAGTGATTATTGGCATGGCACACCGTGGCCGCCTCAACGTATTGGCCAACATTATGGGCAAAACGTATGAAAACATCTTCAACGAATTTGAAGGTACAGCAACGCCAGACCTTACGATGGGTGACGGCGACGTAAAATATCACATGGGTTATTCGAGCCAAGTAGTTACGCCAACTGGTAAAAAAGTTGACCTTAAACTTGCGCCAAACCCTTCTCACCTTGAAGCGGTAAACCCTGTAGTAGAAGGTTTTGCACGTTCTAAAGTAGATGCACAATACGG
Source organism: Flexibacter flexilis DSM 6793 (assembly GCF_900112255.1). NCBI lineage: Bacteria > Pseudomonadati > Bacteroidota > Cytophagia > Cytophagales > Flexibacteraceae > Flexibacter > Flexibacter flexilis. The sequence continues at coordinate 217,408 of NZ_FOLE01000006.1, read as the reverse complement.
CGGAGACGCTTCTAAAGTATTGCCAATCTTGATTCATGGTGATGCTGCCGTAGCGGGTCAAGGCATTGTGTACGAAGTGACACAAATGGCGAAATTGGCAGGTTACTACACTGGCGGTACGCTTCATTTTGTAATCAACAACCAAGTTGGTTTTACAACAGACTTTACAGACGCTCGTTCGGCGATTTATAGCACAGACGTTGCCAAAATCATTGACGCGCCAGTTATTCACGTAAATGGCGACGACCCAGAAGCTGTAATTTACGCCGTACAATTGGCCAGCGAATACCGCCAAAAATTCAAAGGCGATATTTTCGTAGATATGGTTTGTTACCGTCGTCATGGACACAACGAAAGCGATGAACCAAAATTCACGCAACCAGCTCTTTACAACATCATTGCCAAGCACCCAAATCCGCGCGAAGTTTATAACAAAAAATTGATTGAGCGTGGCGATGTAGATGCACAATTGGCCGAAAACATGGACAAAGAATTCCGTGATTTGTTGCAAGACCGCCTGAATTTGGTAAAACAAAAACCATTGCCGTACGCTTACCAACCAATGGAAAAAGAATGGCAAGAGTTGCGTCGCTCGACACAAAGCGACTTCGACAAATCGCCAGAAACAGGCATTTCGGAAGAAACTGTGGTACAAGTAGCCAAAGCACTTACGACTGTTCCTGAAACATTTAAGCCAATCAAACAAGTTGAGAAATTGTTGAAAGACCGTCAAGAAATGTTCTTCGAGACAAAACAACTCAACTGGGCAGCGGCCGAATTGTTGGCTTACGGTTCTATTTTGTCGGAAGGCAAAACGGTTCGTTTGAGCGGCCAAGACGTACAACGCGGTACTTTCTCGCACCGTCATGCCGTAGTAAACGATTCGGTTACCAACGTGCCGCACAACAGCTTGGCGCATTTATCTGAAAATCAAGGTAAATTCCATATTTATAACTCATTACTTTCTGAGTACGGCGTGTTAGGCTTTGAGTTTGGTTATGCAATGGCCAACCCTAACGCTTTGGTATTGTGGGAAGCACAATTCGGTGATTTCGCGAACGGTGCGCAAGTAATGATTGACCAATTCGTAGTTTGTTCGGAAACGAAATGGCAACGTATGAACGGTTTGGTAATGTTGTTACCACACGGCTACGAAGGCCAAGGCCCAGAACACTCAAACGCGCGTCCTGAACGTTTCTTGCAATTGTGCGCCGAATACAACGTGGTAGTAGCGAACATTACAGTTCCTTCAAACTTCTTCCACTTGTTGCGTCGCCAACTTACATGGCCGTTCCGTAAGCCTTGTATCGTGATGTCGCCAAAATCTATGTTGCGTCATCCGTTGGCTGTGTCGCCGTTGTCGGAGTTTACACAAGGTCATTTCCGCGAGGTAATCGGCGATGCTTACGCAGACGCAGACCCTAAAGCAGTGAAAAAAGTGCTTTTGTGCTCAGGCAAAGTGTATTACGATTTGTACGAAAAACAACAAGCCGAGAAACGCAACGACGTGGCCATTATTCGCGTGGAGCAATTGCACCCATTCCCAACCAAACAGGTGTACGACTTACTCAACAAATACAAAAATCCGAAAGTATCTTGGGTACAAGAAGAGCCTGAAAACATGGGCGCGTGGAGCTACGTGTTACGCCAATATCGTTATGTACAATTAGACATCGTATCGCGTAAGCCAAGTGCTTCGCCTGCAACTGGTTATGGCAAAGTACACGCCAAAGAGCAAGAGGAAATCTTGAAAAAAGCGTTTACTATCTAATCAATAAAAAAGAATCAACTTCCCGAAAGCTTAAATACTTTCGGGAAGTTGATTCTCAATTTTTTATGTAAATATTGAAATGACTTTTTAATAAAAGTTATAACACAATGAAAGCCAAATACGTCAATCCATTTACGGATTTTGGATTTAAGAAAATCTTTGGAGAGGAAGCCAGTAAGGACATTCTTATTGATTTCCTGACGAGTTTGTTGCCCGACAGTTACATTACAGACCTGACTTTCAACGACAAAGAAAGGTTGGGTTTGAGCCAAGACGACCGAAAAGCCGTTTACGATATTTATTGCGAAAACAAAAACGGTGAAAAAATTATAGTAGAATTACAGAAAGCAAAACAGAATTATTTTAAAGACAGAACCATTTATTACGCTTCGTTTCCGATTCAGGAGCAAGCCGAGCAAGGCAAATGGAATTATCAACTAAAGGCCGTTTATTGCATCGGCATTTTGGATTTTACGTTTGACGAAGCCAAGCAACAGAAAAACGAGGTAGTTCATACCGTGCAATTGAAAGACCAAAACAATCAGGTTTTCTATGATAAACTAAAGTTTGTCTATCTGGAAATGCCGCATTTTGACAAACCAGAGCAGGCACTTGTTACGCGCTTGGACAAATGGTTGTATTTTATCAAACACTTAGAAGATTTCCAGAGTATTCCCGAAATTTTCAAAGATGATGTTTTTGCGCGGGCTTTTAACAAAGCCGAAATAGCGCAATACAGCAGCGCGGAAAAAGACGAGTACGAACAAAGTTTGAAAACCTACCGCGACTTAAAAGGCGTAATTGATACGGCTTTTGATGAAGGAAAGTTAGAAGGGCTTCTGGAAGTTGCCAAATCAATGAAAGCCGACGGCGAGCCTATCGAAAAAATTAAAAGATACACGGGATTATCCGAAAATGAGATAAATAATTTGTAAACAACAAGTATTGTCAATTTCTGGACTCATAAAAATACGTTAAGAATAAACTTTTAACAATTGCAAAAAGCCCTCTACATGGCCAAGAAAATGTTGGCGGCGGGCGAAACAATTACGAAAATTACACTTTACACCAATCTTTCGGAAGCGGAAATAAACGATTTGCGCTAATGTTTCAGGTTGGGGTTTATTTATCAATAAATTTCTTCAATTATCACAAAATATAACACCGATGAGCTTAGAAATTAAAGTGCCTACAGTAGGCGAATCTATCACGGAAGTAACAATTGCCACTTGGAACAAAAAAGATGGCGATGTAGTAAAATTAGACGAGGTTCTTTGCGAACTTGAATCTGACAAAGCAACTTTTGAACTCAATTCTCCAGCCGAAGGCGTACTACGCATCGTAGCGCAAGCAGGCGAAACTCTACCTATCGGTGCGCTTATTGCAAAACTTGAAAATGTTGGCGCAAGTGCTGCAGCTGGAGCAGCAGCTCCTGCCGAAACGCCAGCCGCTGCTGCTCCAGCTGCAGCTGCTGCCAAAACAATAGAAATGAAAGTTCCTGCGGTAGGCGAATCTATCGCTGAAGTTACGGTAGGTACTTGGTCTAAAAAAGATGGCGATTTCGTTAATCAAGACGAGGTAATCTGCGAAATAGAATCAGACAAAGCAACTTTTGAATTGAATGCTGAGGCTTCGGGCGTGTTGCGCATCGTGGCTCAGTCGGGCACTACGCTTGCCATCGGCGATGTGATTTGTCGCATCGAAGGTGCTGGCGCGTCGGTTGCTGCTCCTGCCGCTACGCCTTCTGCACCTGCTGCCGCTGCGGGAAGTGCTGCTTCTTCGTCGTATGCTTCGGGTCATGCCTCGCCAGCTGCTGGCAAAATTTTGGCCGAAAAAGGCATGGAAGCCGCACAAGTAATCGGTTCGGGTGTGGGTGGCCGCATCACGAAAGAAGATGCGCTTAAAGCTACGCCAGCTCCAACCAAACCAGCTGCTGCACCTGCTGCCGCTGCGCCTGCACAAGTTACTTCTGGTGCATTTGGCGGAAGCCGCAACCAACGTCGCCAAAAACTTACGCCTTTGCGTAAAACAGTTTCGCGCCGCTTGGTAGCTGTGAAAAATGAAACGGCGATGCTTACTACTTTCAACGAAGTAGATATGAAGCCAATCATGGATTTGCGTAACAAATACAAAGACAAATTCAAAGAAGTACACTCAGTAGGTTTGGGCTTTATGTCGTTCTTCACGAAAGCTTGCGCCGTAGCTCTTAAAGAATTCCCTGCTGTAAATGCTTACATTGATGGCGACGAAATCGTTTATAACGACTTCGCAGATATTTCTATCGCTGTATCTGCGCCAAAAGGGTTGGTAGTGCCAGTAATTCGCAATGCGGAAGATATGAGCTTTGCTCAACTGGAAAAAGAAGTAGTTCGTTTGGCTACTCGCGCACGCGACAACAAATTGACTATCGAAGAAATGACAGGCGGAACCTTCACAATCACTAACGGTGGTATTTTCGGTTCGATGCTTTCTACGCCAATCATCAACTCGCCTCAATCGGCTATTTTGGGTATGCACAATATCGTAGAACGCCCTGTGGCTGTTGGTGGTCAAGTAGTTATCCGTCCGATTATGTACGTGGCATTGTCTTACGACCACCGCATTATCGACGGTCGCGAATCGGTTGGTTTCTTGGTACGTGTAAAACAACTCCTCGAAGACCCAACTCGTTTGCTTTTGGAAGTGTAATCTTCTGATTATTTAAAAAATACGAAGCCCTCGCAAACATTGATTTTGCGAGGGCTTTTTTTATAGAGAAAACCAAAACAGCTATTATTTCGCGCCGTAAACACCACGCAAATAATCTGCTACAGTTGTTGGTTTTTTACCCAAAAGATTTTCCAAATCTGAGCTAACTACATCTAACTCATCTTTTTTGATGGCCGTAGCAAAACCCGAAAGCATTTCTACAAATACATCTGGTACGCCTGCACCTTTCAACACGTCCACATAAACTTCCAATGGCGCATCGGTGTAGCTGATTGTTTTACCAAAAATCTCCGACAAAAGAGCCGCCACATCGCCATACGAAAGAGCTTCAAGGCCTGTAATGTCGTATTCTTTGTTTTCGTGACCAGTACCTGCCAACACATTGGCGGCAGCTTCGGCCATATTTTCGCGTGTGGCGTAAGCTACGCGGCCATTGCCTGCTGGGAAAAATACACCTGTTTCGGCTACTTTTTCACCCACGAACATCGGCAATACGTCGGCGTAAAGCGTGTTGTTAAGCAAAGTATAAGCTACGCCAGATGCTTTTAGATGCGCGTCTGTGGCCAAGTGGCTATCTGTGATAAGTTTCACGGATTGCGACGAAACATTTTTATTGGCCGCCACACTCGTATAAACAATGTGTTTTACGCCAGCTTCTTTGGCGGCGTTGATGGCGTTGATTTGTTGGCCTGCGCGGTCGTTGAAGTCGCTTGACGACACCAATAACAATTTGTCCACGCCTCTAAATGCAGCCACCAACGACGCGTAATCGTGGTAATCACCCTGACGGATTTCTACGCCTTTAGCGGCCAAATCTGCGGCTTTTTCGGGTGTACGCGCCAACGCTGCGATTTGATTGGCTGGAACTTTTTTAAGCAAAAATTCGATGGCAAGGCCGCCCAAATGGCCAGTTGCGCCTGTTACAAGTATCATATTTATTGTGTTTAAAAAATTTTGAATCTGAATTTGTTTTTGATGAATCAAAATTACATACCTTTGCTATACATTCGTAACTACTATACTAAAGTATAGCACTATACAACAATAAACTATATTGATTATCAGCATAAAATATGGAAAGAGATTATAATATTCAGGCTGGAAAATGTTCGATTCAAGACGCATTAGCCATTCGCGACACGCTCGACTTGCTCAATGGCAAATGGAAACTTCCGATTATGGGAGCTTTGTTAGGCGGCAAAAAACGCTTTAAGGAACTGGAACGCGCCGTAACAGGCATTACGCCGAAGATGCTTTCCAAAGAATTGCGCGATTTGGAACTGAACCAAATGGTCAGCCGCACGGTACACGACACACTTCCGCCTACTGTCGAATACGAAATTACAGAGTATGGCCGCTCTTTAGATATTGTAATTATTGCGATGCGTGACTGGGGCTTTTTGCACCGAAAACGCATTTTTGGAGAAATGACCGCCACGCACTCGGCAGAAGTGCCCGCAAGTGCCTAAAAGTTAAAAGCCTCTATACAAGCATAATAGCTTCTGTATAGAGGCTTTTTTTATGGGACATAATAAATTTAAATCAAAACAAATTGTATTCTGCAAAAATGACAGTAACAATACATATCTATTGCAAACGTTTGTGATGCTTATTTAGAATTATTTGAAATAACACAAATGTCATTGTATTGTATTGGTTCGGACTGTAATTTTGAGCAAAATCGTTTTAGTAACATTTTTATTCAAAAAAACTTTTAAACACATAATTAAACAATGAGTTGGATTTCACAAACATTATCGAGTTCCATTGGCCGAAAACTGGTGATGGCACTGACAGGCTTGTTTTTGTGTACCTTTTTGGCGGTTCACATGATAGGCAACTTACAACTTTTCAAGGCTGATCACGGCTTGGCATTCAATGAGTATGCTGTGTTGATGACGACAAACCCACTAATCAAAACGGTTTCGTATGGTTTGTATTTCTTCATCTTATTGCACGCGTTTCAAGGTTTTGCCCTTACGTTGAAAAACAAAAAGGCGCGTCCTGTGGCTTATGCAGTGTCTAAAGGTTCGGCTAATAGCTCTGCTGCTTCTCGCAACATGGCGTTGCTTGGCACAGTGTTGTTGGTGTTCATTGCCGTTCACATGGGCGATTTCTGGGCTGAATACAAATTCGGTCATGTGCCTTACACACAATTTGAGCAAGACCTAAAAACTGGTGAAGTAAAAGCTACTTCATTGGGTGCTGATTTTGTGATGCACGGCAAAAAACAAGAGTATTTGACCAACGACAACCAAACACGTGTTGTTATCGTAAAAGACCTTTACGAGGAAGTAGAAGAAGAATTCAAAAACATTGCTTTAGTAGCATTCTATTTGCTTGCAATGGCTGCTGTTTCTTTCCACTTGATTCACGGCTTTAAGAGTGCGTTCCAAACGTTGGGCGTTAATCACCCAAAATACAACGGTGCTATCCAAACGGTTGGCATTGTCGTATTTGGCGTTTTGATTCCGTTGGCTTTTGCCGCGATGCCTGTTTATTTCTTCTTAAAGGGTTAAGTTTCTTCACATTTCTAAAAACAGCTAATATATATGTCAAAATTAGATGCTAAAATACCCGCAGGGCCATTAGAGACCAAGTGGACAAAATACCGTTCTACTGTTTCGTTGGTAAACCCTGCAAACAAACGTAGTTTGGAAGTAATCGTAGTGGGTACAGGTTTGGCTGGTGCTTCTGCTGCCGCTACACTTGCTGAGTTGGGTTATAAAGTAAAAGCATTTTGCTTCCAAGATTCACCTCGCCGTGCGCACAGTATCGCCGCGCAAGGTGGTATCAATGCTGCTAAAAACTACCAAAATGACGGTGACTCGGTTTACCGTTTGTTTTATGATACAATTAAAGGTGGTGACTACCGCGCACGCGAAGGCAACGTTTATCGTTTGGCCGAAGTGTCGGGCAGCATCATCGACCAATGCGTGGCACAAGGTGTACCTTTCGCTCGCGAATATGGCGGGTTGTTGAGCAACCGTTCGTTTGGTGGTACGCAAGTACAACGTACTTTTTACGCTGCGGGTCAGACTGGCCAACAGTTGTTGTTGGGTGCTTACTCTGCCCTTCAACGCCAAGTAGGTATGGGCAACGTGGCCATGTACACTCGTCACGAAATGATTGAAGTAGTAACGATTGATGGCAAATGTAAAGGCATCATTGCTCGCAACTTGATTACGGGCGAATTAGAGCGTCATTCAGGCCACGCCGTATTGCTTTGTACAGGTGGTTATGGCAACGTGTTCTACCTTTCTACCAACGCGATGGGTAGCAACGTAACAGCCGCTTGGAAAGCACACAAAAAAGGTGCGTTCTTCGGCAACCCATGTTTTACACAAATTCACCCTACTTGTATCCCTGTTTCGGGCGACCACCAATCAAAACTTACTTTGATGTCGGAGTCGTTGCGTAATGACGGTCGTATTTGGGTACCTAAAAAACAAAACGACACACGCGCTGCCAACCAAATCCCTGAAGACGAAAGAGATTATTATTTGGAGCGTCGTTATCCTGCTTTCGGTAACCTCGTGCCTCGCGATATTGCTTCGCGTGCTGCCAAAGAGCGTTGCGATGCTGGTTACGGTGTAGGTACTTCCAAAATGGCCGTTTACTTGGATTACGCTTCAGCGATTGAGCGTTACGGTAAAGCCGAAGCCCTCAAACAAGGCGTTCATAATCCTTCTGCCGCACAAATCCGCGATTTGGGCAAAGCAGTAGTAAAAGAAAAATACGGTAACTTGTTCGATATGTACGAGCAAATCACTGGCGAAAACCCTTACGAAGTGCCAATGCGTATTTACCCAGCAGTACACTACACGATGGGCGGCCTTTGGGTAGATTACAACCTGATGACAACCGTTCCGGGTCTTTACGCTTTGGGCGAAGCTAACTTCTCAGACCACGGCGCGAACCGCTTGGGTGCTTCTGCCTTGATGCAAGGTTTGGCCGATGGTTATTTCGTAATTCCTTACACAATCGGAGCTTACTTGTCTGGCGAAATTCGTAACAAAGCCGTTCCAACAGACCACCCTGCTTTCGTGGAAGCAGAGAAAACAGCCCAAGATCGCATCAACAAATTGATGAGCATCCAAGGCCAACAATCTCCAGAATCTTTCCACAAACGCTTAGGCAAAATCATGTGGGATAAATGCGGTATGGCGCGTAATGCGGAAGGTTTGAAACAAGCGATTGTAGAAATTCAAGCACTTCGCAAAGAGTTCTGGTCAGACGTGCGCGTATTGGGCGAAGCGAACGCTTTCAACCCAGAGCTTGACAAAGCAGGTCGCGTGGCTGATTTCTTGGAGTTGGGCGAACTAATGTGTATCGACGCATTGCAACGCAACGAGTCTTGTGGTGGTCACTTCCGCGAGGAGTTCCAAACAGAAGAAGGCGAAGCACAACGCGACGACGAAAACTACGCTTACGTAGCCGCTTGGGAATACAAAGGCGATAGCTTATTCGAACTTCACAAAGAGGAGCTTGCTTACGAAAACATCAAGATTTCTCAACGCTCTTACAAATAAGCCGATTTATTTTTTCTTACTAAAAAGCATTTACGACTATGAGTCACGGAAATATGAATCTGACGCTGAAAGTATGGCGTCAGAAAAACGCAAAATCAGAAGGCAAATTGGAGACTTACAATGTAAAAGAAATCTCTCCAGATATGTCGTTCTTGGAAATGTTCGACGTGCTTAACGAGCAACTCGTACACGAGAACAAAGAACCGATTGCATTCGACCACGACTGCCGCGAAGGTATTTGCGGTATGTGCTCAATGTACATCAACGGCCAACCACACGGCCCAAAACAAGGTATCACTACTTGCCAGTTGCACATGCGCAGCTTCAAAGATGGCGATACTATCGTGGTAGAACCTTGGCGCGCTTCGGCTTTCCCTGTGATTAAAGATTTGTCGGTGGACAGAACTGCTTTTGACCGCATCATGTCGGCGGGTGGTTATGTGTCGGTAAACACAGGTAACGCACAAGATGCCAACAACCTTCCTATTTCGAAAGAATCTGCTGACGAAGCATTTGCGGCGGCGGCTTGTATCGGTTGTGGTGCTTGCGTAGCGGCTTGTAAAAACGCTTCGGCCATGCTTTTCACTTCTGCTAAAATTTCGCAATTGGCATTGTTGCCACAAGGCCAAGCAGAACGCCAAATCCGTGCAGAAAAAATGATTGCTCAAATGGACGAAGAAGGTTTCGGTGCTTGTACAAACACTGGTGCTTGTTCGGCTGAATGTCCAAAAGGCATTTCGTTGGAGCACATCGCACGCCTTAACCGCGAGTATTTGGGTGCTAAATTCTCTTCACACAGACTATAATTTTAGAAACTGTTTGATACAAAAAAGGCTGCTTCTTTCTGGGAGGCAGCCTTTTTTATTAGAAAAAATATTGATGATTTCTGTTAATAATTTCACGCAGATAGCGTTCATTTTCAATAGATTGCTTACTACAAAGATACCCAAGCCTAAAGGTTTTTTCGACTTCAACATAAATCCGTTAGGATTGAAATATTGGTAGCAAAAAATCAATTCTCAATCAATTTTTAATGCCGTAAGCGTGGCATCTTCTTTTTTGGGTAAAAATCTAAATCCCTTTGATGCGTGCCGCTTTGAGCAAACCCGCCACGCTAATCGCGTCTGTGATGCGGTTGTCCATGGCCATTTGTACGGCTTCGGCCAATGGCAAACGCCAAACGCGCAATTGTTCGGTTTCTTCGGGTTCGTCTTCTCCCGCTTCCAAATCTTCGGCCAAGAAAATAAAACCTTCTTCGTCGGTTACGGAGTTGGACGTATGAATACGCGCAATGTTCGTCCACTGCTTGGCCGTAAAACCTGTTTCTTCTTTCAGTTCGCGCTGCGCCGAAACCAAAATATCCGTGTCCAGTCTGCCGCCACCCATCGGGATTTCCCAAGAATATTCATTGAGAGAATAACGATATTGACCAACCAAATACGTGTAACCTTCGGCATCTATGGGAATAATGCCAATGGCTTTATTTTTGAATTGAACCACGCCGTAAATGCCTTTTCCACCACTGGGATTCAGCACTTTGTCTTCGCGCACATGAATCCACGGATTGTCGTAAATGTCTTGTGAGGAAAGCGTAGTCCAAGGGTTTTTATTCAAATCTTCTTTTTCTTCCATAAAAAAAACAGGCCAACTAATAGCGCGGCAGACGCAACAAACTCAAATCTTTATGTCTCATATTCAGGCGTTTGGCAATTTGTTTGCTGGTGAGTCCGCCTCTGTAACAATACACACCTTTCATAAACCAAACTTTATTAAAAATCATTTCCTCGAAGCCTCCCAACTCGTGCGCCATTACGATAAGTGGAGCTAAAATATTGCTGATGGCCGTCGTGCCAGTGTGTGCCACGCGCGAGGCGATATTAGGCACGCAATAGTGTATCACATCATAACGCTTGAATGTAGGCGAGTTATGAGACGTCATTTGCGAAGTTTCAAAGCAACCGCCTTGATCGATGCTCACATCTACAATCACCGAATTAGGTTTCATAGAAGCCACCATATCTTCCGACACTACGCATGGACTGCGGCCTTCTTCGGCTCTCAACGCCCCGATTACAACATCGGCGCGGCGCAACGCGTCGTTGAGGTTGGTCAGGTCTATGGTAGAAGTAAAAATTTGTTGGCCTAAATTTTCTTTGATACGACGAAGTTTATATATCTGATTGTCAAATATTTTCACTTCTGCGCCAAGCCCCAAAGCCGTGCGAGCTGCGTATTCGGCCACTGTGCCAGCACCCAAAATCACTACTTTGGTAGGCGGTACGCCCGTGATTCCACCCAAAATAATACCGCGTCCGTTGTTGTTGCTGTTCAGGTATTCGGCGGCAATAAGCATTACGGTACTACCCGCAATTTCGCTCATGGCGCGTACGATAGGCATTCCGCCCACTTCGTCTTCGAGCAGTTCAAAAGCTACGCCCGTAATATTTTTGTTATTGAGAGCCAGAATATAGTCTTCTGAAAGTTGCGTCATTTGCAAGGCCGAAAACAAAATCGAACCTTTTTGCATCAAGCCAATTTCTTCCACCGATGGCGGATACACTTTCAACACAACATTGCCACTTTCGTAGGCCTCTTTAGCCGAATAGGCAATGCGTGCGCCTGCTTCGCTGTACTCGTTATCAGCAAATTTGGAGGGGTTGCCCGCACCTGCTTGTACGATTACCTCATGGCCGTTGTTCACGAGCAATGCCACCGCATCAGGCGTAAGGGCAAGGCGTTTTTCTTGGCCTTCGGTTTCTTTGGGTACAACAATGGCTAAACGTTGGGTATTTTCGCGAACTTTCAATAAAAGTTCTTGCGGGTACAAGGCCGACTCTTTAGCCAATGCCTTTACTTCTGCATCAAAGGGCGTTTTCATGGGTTTGTTTGAATTAGCAATAGGTTTCGGCGGCCATCGGGCAGCGTTTCGATACGGATAATAAGACAATGGTCAGGCAGCAACGGGGCAATGCGTTCGCTCCATTCCACCAAACACAAATGTCCGCTATACAAATAGTCTTCCGTACCGATGTCTTCGGCCTCTCTAAGGGAGTTAATTCTATAAAAGTCAAAATGATAGATAGGCTCTTGTGCCCGTGTTCGGTACTCGTTTACCAACGAAAAAGTAGGGCTGCTCACCGTGTCTGTTACGCCTAAAGCCAAACAAATTGCTTTGGCGAGGGTGGTTTTTCCTGCTCCCATATTTCCTTCCAAAAGCCAAACTTTGGAGGCATTGGCTTGCGTACATACCCACTGAGCTGCTTGCTCTATCTCATCTAAGGAATAGGTGTATGTTAGCGTTAAATTCATTGGGTAAAAATACGCACAATGCCACATAAAACAAAGGCAATATCACAAAACTCTATATTGCTGGTATTGGGCTAAGAATGCAGGTTGTGATTATAACTTTTTCAATAAAAATAATTTACTGATAATCAGATTTATATCAAAAACATCCACATTTATTTTATTTTTTTATTTCAGAAAATTTGGAATTTAAAAAACGACTGCTACCTTTGCAGTCCCGTTTGATAACAGAGTCAAGCAAAGGGGAGCATAGCTCAGTTGGTTCAGAGCATCTGCCTTACAAGCAGAGGGTCACAGGTTCGAATCCTGTTGCTCCCACAAACAAGTAACAATACACAATAATAACCCTACGAAGGGAGCATAGCTCAGTTGGTTCAGAGCATCTGCCTTACAAGCAGAGGGTCACAGGTTCGAATCCTGTTGCTCCCACTACAAAAACAAAAAACGCAACTCTTACGGGTTGCGTTTTTTGTTTTACTATTTTTCTGCTTTGCTTTCTGCGGGCTTAAACTCCAATGCTGCTGAATTAACGCAATAGCGCAAACCTGTCGGCTGCGGGCCGTCTTCAAAAACGTGCCCCAAATGCCCCTCGCAACGGCTACACACAATTTCGCGGCGAATCATGCCATAACTTTTGTCCAGATGCTCGCCAATGTTGGTTTTGACGGCAGGCTGAAAAAAACTCGGCCAACCCGACCCCGAATCGTATTTGGTATCCGACGAAAAAAGTAATTGCCCGCAACCAGCGCAGTGATACGAGCCTTTTTCCTTGTTATTCAGATATTTACCCGTAAAAGGGCGTTCCGTTTCTTTACCGCGCAACACGCCGCACGAAAGCGGGCTCAATTGCTGTTGCCATTCTTGTTCGGATTTACGAACTTTTTGAGTGCTGTCTTCTTCTGTTTTCATAATGCTATTACAACCAATCGCTGCCCAGCTCAATGTAGGCAACAAGATTAACACAAAAATTAAATGTTTCATGCCAAAACTACGTTAGTTTCTGTCTCCTAAACGCCTAAACGGTGTTTAAAGTTTTGAGAAATAAACAGAAAAACAACCACGTATTTTTTAGAAGAAAAAAGCCGCCACGAAATTAATGCGGCGGCTCTCGAAGAATATTTATCTCGCCTAAAATTACGCTTCTACGTGCGTGGCATTGAGCATAAGATAATGTAAATCTGTGTTTTTGATAAATGACGGTAGCAACTCGCTTCCTACGCCATACATGGCCAATTCCACGAAATCAGCAGAATGATCCATGCTTATCCAGCCCACCGAATTGTATTTGCCTTGTATTTCGGCCAGTTTCTTAAACGGCATTTTGCGAGGGTTATAAAGCCCGTCTTCGTCTAAGTGCTGATATTGCCCCAACAAATCGTTGGCCTGCTCGGTGGTGATGGCAAAACCGCTACCAGCTTCCACACGCTCAATCACTTGCGCAGCAGTCATAAATTTATTTACTCCGCTCAAAATCCAGTCGTTAGATTGTTTGTATTTCTGAATAGAATCAAACATTTGGTTGGCTTTTTCGCCATAAATAAGCCCTGGATTGGCGTTTCCGTGATCGGTGGTGATGATTACCAGCGTTTCTTTGTCTTTTTCGGCAAAATCCAATGCCACTTTTACTGCTTCATCAAAAGCGATTTGATCGTAAAGTAACGCGCCAATGTCGTTGCCGTGTGCCGCCCAATCCACTTTGCCGCCTTCCACTTGCAGCGCAAATCCTTTCGGATTGCCTTTGAGGTGTTTGATGGCGGTTTGGGTCATTTCGGCCAACGTCGGGATTTTGGCTTGCAGTTCTGCGCTGCTGTTGCGGTCGATGCTGTAAGGCAAACCATCTTCATGAAAAACACCCAAAATAGGCTTAGAAGTATTGAGATTCAGCATTTGCGAACGATCGCGCACTACCGCGAAATCTTTGGCCGTAAAGGCCGAAAACATATCTTTTTTGTCTTCGCGGCCTTCGGGTGTGAAATGTTCCAAGCCGCCACCCATCATTACGTCAAAACGTAGTTCCAGATATTTTTCCGCAATTTCGGGTTGTCCTTTGCGGCTTTTGTTGTTCACACAAAAACCTGCTGGCGTGGCGTGTGTAATGGGTACAGTCGTAACACAACCTACGGCTTTGCCTGCGGCTTTCATTTTTTGCCAAATAGGTTTATAAAATTCGCCATTTGCGCCCACGTTCAGCGAACCATTTTTGACGCGCACGCCACCGCCCCACGAAGAACTCGCTGCGGCTGAGTCAGTTACCAAAGAACTGGCCGAAGCCGTATCCATCAGCGCACGCGTAATTTTGCGGTTACGGTCGCGGTACAAATCCAGCCAATAACTTCCGCGTCCTTCTTTGCGTTGCAAAAACAAATCAGCCATATTCAACGTGCCGATGCTCATGCCGTCGCTGACCAAAATAATAACGTTTTTCGCTTTTTGTTTGGCTTTCAGCTCGTCAATTGCTGCGGCTTGCCCATTAAATCCTAACATTGTACCTGCCGCCGCAAGCCCACCTAATCGCAAAAAATCTTTTCTTTCCATAGCAATTTATAAATACTCAATTTAATATTATTCGGTGCAAACAATAATAGATATAAAAGTTATATGTAATTGATAATCAAAATTTAAAAATCAATCACAAGTTTATTTCGGCGAGCAATTAACATAGTTTTGGGCAAATAAAAAAGGGACATAAATGTCCCTTTCGTTGTGTTGTTGTTAATTTATCTTAGTCCTTACTGTCCGACTCTTTGTAAATAGCCTCCAGTGCCGACAGACTTGTCATGATAAGCAACGGATATTGCTTATAATATTTGTTTTCTTTTTCTGCTTCATGCTCCTGCTCTTTATCTTCCTTATTACCAGCTAATTGTTGTTGGGAATTGGAGCAAGACGCAAAGCCCATTGTCATCGCAGCGAGTAACAAAAAGGCGAAAACCTTGTTTTTCATGGTCTGAAATAATTGGGGATTTTGAGGATAGAAGCTCTTAGCTTATTTTAGCTAACGCATCTATCTGACACAAATGTATATAAAACGTAAGATTGTGCAATATTTTTCCCGAAAAATATTTTAGTTGTTCATTGTCAAGGCCTTATAGTCTTTAAGTACGGTTTCCAAAAAATGTAAATTAGACCCTGTTTGGGTGTAAAGAAGACCTAATTGTTCTTTGACTTTGTCGGCGGTTTTTTGCAAAATCTCTTCGTTGCCAGTCTGTCTATATACCAAAACAATCTTCTGAATTACTTGTACGTCGTGGTCGGAAAGCAAATAAACATTGGCGTAAGTGGCCACATAGTTTTCTTCGATTTTATGTAAATTAATTACTTTTTCCAAATCCTGAATCTTGGTTTTGAGGTCAATAACGGTAGTACCTGCGGCAAGGTCACCGATTCGTTGGCCTTTTCCGTTGACAGCAATGACCACCAGCCCCACAGCACCGCCCATTTGCATATCCGCTAAATTTAAAATCCAACGCAAAAAATATTGCAAAAAACCTGCGCTACGCCCGTCAAGGCTAATGACTTTAATTTTCATTATTTTTTTACCGAAAGTCTGCCCGTCCATTTGCAGTTCCAACACCAAAGGATACACAAAATAAATAAGTAGAAATGTCAAAATCAGCCCTATGACCGCATCTTCGCCTGGTTGAATCGTTAGGGCTATGGTGATAAATAAAAAAGCAATAGCCGTAAGCACCAGAGAATCAATAATTTTAGCGGCAATGCGTTTTCCTAAATCAGCAATGGGATATTCGATGGTTACGTTTTGAGTTGTCTGTACTTTGATGGTTTGCATACTGTTTTGGGGATTGAATAGGCTCAATTTTAAGCATTTTTAGTAAGAACCTGCCATTTCTTTTTGAAAATAACTGTACTTTAGCACAAAATCTGCCCAGCAAATCCCATTTTTTATTCTAAAATTTAACATTAACCCTGTATTATTGTATTTATGAAAGGAATAGGCAAAGAATTTATCCACAAAGCGGGTTATGCCTTGCTGTTTGTAGGCCTGATGAGTGCCTGTGTTACACGCAAAAAATACGATGAAGTAACGGCACAAAGTGCGCGTTTGCAACAAGATAAAGCCGATTGCGAAACCAAACTCACGGCTTTGCAACAAGACAAATTGGCTTTGGACAAACAAATGAAAGAATTAGCGGAGTCTAACGACAAAATAAAACGCGATTCGACACACGCTGGTGGCATTTTGCGCCGTACACAAGCCCTTCTCAACGACGTTTCGGACAAATATGACAAGTTAGAAAAGTCTTATACTCAACTGCTTAATAGCACTATGGCAGAAACTGGCAATTTGTCGAAAGAGCTTTCGCGCCGCGAAAAAGAACTTTATGCGATGGATCAGAATCTTTCAGCCAACCGCACTAAACTCGAAGAAAATCAACGCCAACTTAATTTGTTGAGCGACAATTTGAAAGAACGCGAAAAACGCGTACAAGAATTAGAGAAAATTTTGGCCGACAAAGACAAAGCCGTAAACGACCTCAAAGCCAAAGTAAGCGGTGCATTGCTTAATTTCAAGGAAAAAGATTTGACGGTTTCTATTAAAAATGGCAAAGTGTATGTATCTCTTTCTGAGCAACTTTTGTTCAAATCGGGTAGTTTTGCAGTGGACAGCAAAGGTGTAGAAGCCCTCAAAAAGTTGGCTTCGGTGTTGCGCGACAATTCGGATATTAACGTAACCGTAGAAGGCCACACCGACGACGTGCCTTTGGCCAAATCGACGGCAGGCATGACCGACAACTGGGATTTGAGTGTGTTGCGTGCCACGTCTATCGTGCGCGTGCTGACCAACGAAGGCGTGCGCGGTAGTTCACTGACGGCGGCAGGTCATGGTAAGTTTTTGCCAGTTTATGACGGAACAAGTGCAGAAGCTCGCCAAAAAAATCGTCGTACCGAAATTATTTTGACACCAAAACTCGACGAGTTGTTCAAAATTTTATCGAACTAATAACCGTTTTATCATACACAGGCCGTACATCGGTCCGAACATCAAACGCCAATCCGAATAAAGCCGCATAGCTGCACGGATTGGCGTTTTTTGATTCTATGCCCTTGCGCTTCAATAACACTAACAATGTTTACGCGTTCTTTTTGTAATACAATAATTCACAAAAAAGGCCAAAACTTACACTATTCTTAGTACCTAAAAGCAGTAGTCTTTTTAAGAAAAAGTTCCGTTTTGTCAAATTAAATTTTGATATAAACAGAGTTTGTTCTCATAAAACTGATAATCAGTATTTTATATACTGCAATCGTTTGGTAAATGTAAATTACTGATAATCAGTATGTGGATAAGTTTTTAAAGTTATTTTTCTTTTTCTCAAAACTACCCATATTTTTGTAGAATGAATCTAAGCAAGGGTTCAATACATAAACGGAACTATTGCTTCTTGCTTTACTGTTAAGCAAAAAACTTACACACTTATCACAGTGTATTAGCAATATTTTTTACACCAAAATTAATCTCATTCTTAACCCAAAAATTTTTGTTTCCCAATACAAATACATTATCAATAAACTATGCAAGTAATTAAACGAGATGGGCGTCGCGAGAGCGTGAAATTTGATAAAATCACGGCCAGAATACAAAAATTGTGCTACGGCCTCGAAGAGCGTTTTGTGGATTCGATAGATGTAGCCAAAAAAGTAATTGATGGTCTCTATGACGGTGTAACTACTGCCGAGTTGGACAATTTGGCCGCCGAAACTGCTGCTGCCCTCACTGTAAAGCACCCCGATTATGCCGTGTTGGCTGCTCGTATTGCAGTTTCTAATTTGCATAAAACAACTAATAAGTCCTTTTCTAACACGATTAAGCGACTTTACCAATACATAGACCCCAAAACGGGAGAAAATGCCGCCCTCATTTCTAAAGAAGTGTATGAGGCAGTGAAAAAGCACGCGGCTTTGTTGGATTCGTCCATTATTTATGACCGCGATTTTGGCTATGATTACTTTGGTTTCAAAACATTAGAGCGTTCGTATTTGCTCAAAATAGATGGCAAAATTGTAGAGCGTCCGCAACAAATGTTGATGCGTGTGGCCGTAGGCATTCACCAAGACAACATCGAAGCGGCTATCGAAACCTATAATTTGATGTCGGAACGTTGGTTTACACACGCAACACCAACACTTTTCAACGCGGGTACGCCAAAACCACAGCTTTCGAGCTGCTTTTTGCTTACAGCCAAAGAAGATAGTATTGAAGGCATTTATGACACGCTGAAAGATTGCGCGAAAATTTCGCAGTCGGCGGGTGGTATTGGTTTGTCTATTCATAACATCAGAGCTACAGGCTCGTATATCAAAGGAACGAATGGCAACTCAAACGGTATTATCCCGATGCTACGTGTGTTTAACGATACGGCTCGTTACGTGGACCAAGGTGGCGGAAAGCGTAAAGGCGCGTTTGCGATTTACCTTGAGCCTTGGCACGCCGACGTGTTCGACTTCTTGCAACTCAAGAAAAATCATGGGAAAGAAGAATTACGCGCACGCGATTTGTTCTATGCTCTTTGGATTCCTGATTTGTTCATGAAGCGTGTAGAAGAAAATGGCGAATGGTCGCTTTTCTGTCCGCACGAAGCCCCGAATTTGTCGGAAACGTATGGCGATGAATTTGAGGAACTTTACACGCGTTACGAAGCCGAAGGCCGCGCACGCCGTACCGTAAAAGCCCAAGAACTTTGGTTTGAAATACTGGAGTCGCAGACCGAAACAGGTACGCCGTACATGCTTTATAAAGACCACGCCAACCGTAAGTCGAACCAAAAGAATATTGGTACAATTAAATCGTCTAACCTTTGTACCGAAATCATGGAATATACTGCACCAGATGAGATTGCGGTATGTAACTTGGCTTCGTTGGCTTTGCCAAAATACATTACGGCTGACGGTTATTTTGACCACCAACGTTTGTTTGAGGTAACGAAAGTAATTACCAAAAACTTGAACCGTATCATTGACATCAATTATTATCCAGTGGACGAAGCGCGTAAGTCTAATATGCGTCACCGCCCAATTGGTATTGGTGTGCAAGGCTTGGCCGATGCGTTTATTCGTTTGCGTATGCCATTCGATTCGCCAGAGGCTCGCGGCCTAAACAAAGATATTTTCGAAACAATATATTTTGCAGCCGTAACAGCTTCTATGGAGCTTGCCAAACGCGATGGTGCTTACGAAACGTTTGCGGGTTCGCCGATTTCGCAAGGTATTTTCCAGTTTGATATGTGGAACGTTACGCCAGATTCTGGTCGCTGGGATTGGGAAAGTTTGCGTAAAGAAGTAATGCAACACGGTGTGCGTAACTCTTTGATGCTTGCGCCAATGCCGACGGCTTCTACTTCACAGATTTTGGGTAATAACGAATGTTTTGAGCCTTATACTTCCAACATTTACAACCGCCGCGTATTGTCAGGTGAGTTCCCTGTGGTAAATAAACATTTACTTAAAGACTTGGTTTCGTTGGGCTTATGGAACGACCGCATGAAAAATAAACTTATCGAAGCCAACGGTTCGGTACAAAACATTGCGGATATTCCTCAAAACATCAAAGACATTTACAAAACGGTTTGGGAAATTAGCCAAAAAGCCATTATCGACATGGCCGCCGACAGAGGCGCGTTTATTTGTCAAAGCCAAAGCCTTAACATTCACTTGTTAGACCCGAACTTCGGCAAACTAACGTCTATGCACTTCTACGCATGGAAAAAAGGCTTAAAAACAGGTATGTATTATTTGCGTACCAAGTCGGCTGCCGACGCTATCAAGTTTACGATAGAAGCCCAAAAGCCACAACTCAGCAACACGGTGGTAACCATCGAGCAAAAAGCCTCTGACATGGCTTGTTCGCTGGACAACCCAGACGCTTGCGAGTCTTGCAGCGGTTAACCTACTGTTTATCAATAAAATAAAAAAACCTCTCTGAGTCATGTCGGAGAGTTTTTTTTTATTGTCTCAAAATGTAAATAAACTATTTCAGGACGTGGCGCGCCAAAAGAGCTTGCACATCATAAACGTTTACAGATTTATTAAATCTTTTGGAAATGCTTGGTAGAGCCTCACTCGAAATCCAGATTTTTAGCTCCGCGTCAAGGTCAAAAGTACCTGTAGTTTCTACGCTAAAACGCGTAATGGCTTTGTAGGCAATAGATAAATATTCTACTTTGCTGCCCGTAAGTCCTTGTACATCAACCAGAATCAGGCGTTTGTTTGTAAAAATAAAAGTGTCTCTGATAAGTTTGAAACCCATTTCGATACTTTCATCTTCAATCAAAAGTTTACCAAAATCTTTTTGTAAGTCGTCGGGGTTTACAGCTCCTGCATTCCCCATAATTCCAGAAAATAATCCCATCGTTTTTTTTGAATTGTTTTAGAATAATACGGCAATTTGATTAGATAAAATCACTTTAAAAAGCGTTCGTAAATTTGTTCGGGTAGTGGCTCGGCGGCCGTCGGCAATTGTGGTTTTGGTTTTGCCCAATCCAAGTGGCCGCGCTGCCAAGCATACGCCAATCCAACGGCCAAGATTAACACAAAAAATCCCATTTCGGCCAACGCAAACCAACCCCACGAACCGCCCGAAGCGGCTTGCAATTGCTCGTTGCCGAAAACCGTCGCCCACGGAAACATAAAAGCAAGTTCCACATCAAACAAAATGAAAATCAGGGCAATTACATAAAACCGAATATTGAATTGTCCCCAAACCGAACCGATGGCTTCTTCGCCACATTCGTAAGGCAAATTCTTTTCGGGATTGGGTGCATCGGGGCGCAAAACTTTTGAAATAAGTAAATTAATTCCCAAAAAAGCCGCTGCTCCCAACATGAAAAGCAACACTAATCCAAAACCCGAAATTTGAAAATCTGTTTGCATTTTCGTTAGGCTAATAAAATGTTTTTCAATGCTTTATACTCATTGGCAAGCTCAATTTTGTGCGCAGGATTTTGCAAAAATGCTTGCAATGCTTTCGGTACGGGTGGTGCAAAACCTAATTCCTGCATCACGATTTCGGGGAATTTGGCAGGGTGTGCCGTTTCCAACAATATCGTTTTGCGGGCGGCTAATTTATCCTGAAACTTACGGTAAGCTGCCGCGCCAACTGCGCCGTGCGGTTCGAGTACGCAAGCGTATTTTTTGTAAAAATATTTGATGGTCTCTACGGTTTCGGTGTCAGAAATGGCCACCGAAAGCAAATGTTCGCGCATTTGGGCGATGTCTGGGGCTTGGTGCGTGTAGCCGTCTTTGTCCAGCGTGCCGCCGTAAAGCTCAAAATATCTGGCCAAATTGCTCGGATTGCCTACGTTCATGGCGTTGGAAACAGCCGCCACCGACGGACTAATTTTTTTATAAATACCATTTTTCAGAAAATCAGGTACGGCACGGTTGGCATTCGTCGCGATAACCAAACGCTCCACAGGCAAACCCATCCGACGCGCCAATTCTGCGCCCAGCGAGTTGCCCAAATTGCCCGACGGAACTACAAAATTGATGGCTTCGTCTGTGTGTTCGGTTAATTTTTGCCACAAATAAAAATAATAAACGGCCTGCGGCAATACGCGGCCAACGTTGATGGAGTTGGCCGAAGAAAGATTGAGACTGGTTAGTTCTTTGTCTGCAAAAGCCTGTTTTACAATATTTTGGCAATCGTCAAACTTCCCGTCGATGGCCAGAGCCTGCACGTTGCCGCCGATGCGGATAAGTTGCTGTTCTTGTACAAAACTCACTTCGCGTTGCGGATACAGAATATAAACTTTCACGCCTTCGATGCCCTGAAACGCTGCGCCGATTGCGCTGCCCGTGTCGCCAGAAGTGGCCACCAACACCGTAAGTTTTTGTTGGGCAGGCAGAAAATAACGCGTCGCACGCGCCATAAAACGCGCCGCAAAATCTTTGAAAGAAGCCGTCGCGCCTTGGTCGAGACGCGCCACCCAGAAATTTTTATCTATGTTTTCCAAAGGAATATCAAAACCGTAAGCATCTGCGGCGATAGCGGCCAAATCGTCCTTGCTCATTTGTCCTTCCACAAAAGGAAAAAGCACTTCTGTAGCGATTTGGGCGTAGGTTTTGCCGCGCATGGTTTGTAGCTGCTCCGCCGAAAAGTGCGGCAGTGTTTCGGGCATAAACAAACCCGCATCTGGGGCGATGCCCATAAGCAATGCCTCCGAAAATGTATGCGTTGGTATATAGCCGCCCGCCAAATGTCTGTTGGTACTAAAGTATTTCACTCAATAAAGATGTTAGATAACTGTTTGGTTCAAAAATAGTAATTAGAAGTTAAATATGGCATGAAATGGTCTTAAAGTTATGAATAGGGCGTGTATTTTATTGCACACATAGCAAGTAAATGACGAATCATTATTTCTTTTACTTACACAAAAACAAAAGTACCTATATATCGATTTAAAAAAAGCAAGCATTTGTTTTAAAAGAACAATCTCTTACATTTTTTATCCGCAAATATTCGTCAATATAATCGGGCTCAAAAAAGTTTGCGAATACACAGAAAACCATTATTTTTGGGTGCTAAACAGTCTTTTGTTTGTTATTTATTTTACCAGAAAGACTAATATTGCATTTACACCAAATAAAATTTTACAAGGCTACCATTTACCCCAAAGTTTTGATAGCCAAAAATCACAGCCAAAAAATTATTACACCTTTTCACAACATATTAGAGCAAAGTGGGAAAAAAACAGCATTCAGACACGCTACTTGCCATTGACAAAGCAAGTGTTTTGGCCGACTATCGTTTGGGTCAAGCCAGCCGCCAAGCCAGTTTGCTAGGCCGCAAAGAAGTTTTTATGGGCAAAGCTAAATTCGGTATTTTCGGTGACGGGAAAGAATTAGCGCAATTGGCGATGGCCAAAGCCTTCCGCAATGGCGATTTTCGTGCAGGCTATTACCGCGACCAAACATTTATGTTTGCGATTGGCGAGCTGACTATTCAGCAATATTTTGCCCAACTCTACGCCCACACCGACGTAGAGGCCGAACCCGCTTCGGCTGGTAGGCTTATGAATGGCCACTTTGCTACGCGTATGCTCAACGAAGATGGTAGTTGGAAAAACTTGACCCAACACAAAAACTCTTCGTCAGACATCTCCCCTACCGCTGGCCAAATGCCGCGTTTGTTGGGCATGGCCTACGCATCCAAATTGTACAGACAAAACCCCGCCTTACATCAATATACGTCGTTTTCGGACAACGGCAACGAAATCGCTTTTGGCACTATCGGCAACGCTTCCACTTCCGAAGGAATGTTTTATGAAGCCATCAACGCCGCAGGCGTGTTGCAAGTACCAATGCTAATGTCTGTGTGGGACGACGAATACGGCATTTCTGTTCCGAAAGAATACCACACCACCAAAGGCAACATCTCGAAAGTTTTGGCTGGTTTTCAGCGAAATAACAAAGAAAAAGGCCTCGAAATTTTTACGGTTCGTGGTTGGGATTACGCCGCGCTTTGCGAGACGTACCAACAAGCTGCCGAACTTTGCCGCACGCAACACGTACCCGTATTGGTACACGTGCAAGAAATGACGCAGCCGCAAGGACACTCAACGTCGGGCAGCCATGAGCGTTACAAATCCAAAGAGCGTTTGGAATGGGAAGCTGATTTTGATTGCCTCAAAAAAATGCGTGAGTGGATTTTGGAAAACGAAATTGCGACCGCCGACGAGTTGGACGAAATAGAAAAACAAGCTGCTAACGAAGCCAAAGACGCACGTAGTGCCGCATGGAATGCTTTTGCCCAAAGCATCAAAGCCGAACAAGCCGAAGTGTTGGCCTTGTTGGATGCCTTGGCCGCCGAATCGGTACAAAGCCAAGCCGTTGGGCAATTGCGCGAAGCCTTAGCGGCAACATCTAACCCGATTCTTTCCGACCACTACAAAGCAGTTCGTAAAGCATTGCTAATCACGCGCCAAGAAAATACACTTTCGCGCCAAGCCTTGCAAGCGTGGTACGAATTGGCCAAAGAAAAAGCACACGACCGTTATAGCTCGCATTTGCACAGCGAGTCGGCGGAAGCGGCTTTGCGCGTGGCCACAGTTCCCGCAGAATATGCCGAAGAGGCACCGTTGGTAGATGGCCGCGAAGTAATGCAGGCTTGTTTTGATGCCATGTTTGCACGTGATGCGCGTGTGTTCGCTATCGGCGAAGACGTGGGCAAAATTGGCGACGTGAATCAAGGTTTTGCAGGTTTGCAAGAAAAATATAATGAAATCCGCATCACGGATACGGGTATTCGCGAATGTACGATTATGGGACAAGGCATTGGCGCAGCTTTGCGCGGCTTGCGCCCCATTACCGAAATTCAGTATCTGGATTATTTGCTTTACGGTTTACAAATTCTTTCCGACGATTTGGCGTGTTTGCAATACCGCACCAAAGGCGGCCAAAAAGCTCCGCTCATCGTGCGCACACGCGGCCACCGTTTGGAAGGCGTTTGGCATTCGGGTTCGCCAATTGGCATGATTCTGCATTCGTTGCGCGGCATGAACATACTTGTTCCGCGTAACATGACACAGGCCGCAGGTTTCTATAATACCATGTTGCTGTCTGACGAACCCGCTTTGATTATCGAATGTTTGAACGGTTACCGCCTCAAAGAAAAAATGCCTACCAACATCGGTGAAATGACTGTGCCGTTGGGCGTACCAGAAACTTTGCGCGAAGGTTCGGACATTACTATCGTAACGTATGGCTCTATGTGCCGCATCGTGATGGAAGCTGCCGCTACACTCGAAACGTTGGGAATTAGTGTAGAAGTAATTGACGTACAGACTCTTTTACCTTTTGACGTAAACCATAGCATTGTAGAATCTTTGAAAAAAACCAACCGCGTAATTTTTGCGGACGAAGACGTAGAAGGTGGCGCAACGGCTTATATGATGCAACAAGTATTAGAAATTCAAAACGGTTATCGTTGGTTGGATTCTGCGCCTGTAACCATTACGGCCAAGCCGCACCGCCCAGCCTATTCTTCGGACGGGGATTATTTCTCCAAACCTTCCGCCGACGACGTGGTAGAAACGGCTTACGCGATTATGCACGAGGTTTCGCCAACGGATTTTCCAGCGATATTTTAGAGAAAATTAAATTTCATAAATCAACAAAAACCCGCAATCCCAATACCAACGGGGTTGCGGGTTTTTTATACACTTAATTTTAACTCTATAATCAATTTATTTTTCCATTCGGTACGCCACGACTATCGCCGAGAGCACCGTAACCGCGCCAATCAGCAAGACGGAAGCCATTAGTCCAAACGCATCGGCCACCAGTCCCGACACCAACGCGCCGACGGCATAGCCCAAATCGCGCCAAAATCTGAATGCACCTAAACTTTCTGCGCGTTGTTGGGGGTGCGTAAAAGCCGCGATAGCTGCCAAAAACGTAGGATAAACCAAGGCCGTTCCCAAGCCCAACACTGCGGCCAAAGCCAGTAATAAGCCAAAATCTTGGGTGCGAGCTATCGCCAAAATCGCGAAACCTTGCGCCAACATTCCCCAAAAAAGCATTTTCTTTTTGGAATAAATATCCGACATCTTGCCTGTGAACAGTTGCCCAGAACCCCAAACTACAGGATATGCAGCCGCCAAAATGCCTATTTGTGCCGTGTCGAAAGCCTGTGTTTGTAGCAGCATCGGGAACAAACCCCACATCATGCCATCGTTAAGGTTATTAACAAAACCCGCTTGCGTAATGGCACTAAGCGTTTTGTTTTGGAAAGAAGTTTGCAGAAAAACATTATCTAACGCTGGGCGAATAGTTTGTTTAATTTCTTGATTTACAAAATGTTGTGTATCTTTCACCAAAACCCACGACAAGCCCAAACCCGCCAATGCAATCCCCAAACCCACGTAAAACGGATACGGTTTTATACCAAAGTGGCTGGCCAAATATCCCGTCACAAAAGCCATCAGGCCGACGGCCAGATAACCCGCAAACTCATTGAGTCCCATGGCCAAACCTCTGTCTTTTTCGCCGACAAGGTCAATTTTCATTACGACGGTGCTACTCCACGTAAGTCCCTGACTGACACCCAGCAAGACATTTGCCAAAACAACCCAATTCCAGTGAGGCGCGTACAATAAAATAATCGGTATCGGCACGGCCAATACCCAGCCTGTTACTAACAATTTTTTGCGACCGAATCGGCTTGCCAACTTGCCCGTAAAATAATTGGTCATGGCTTTGGACAAACCAAAAGCCATGATAAACGAAAGAACGGCAGTGCGGGACGTAACCCCAAAAACAGTGGCGGCGAATTGCGGAAAAATACTGCGTTCCAGCCCCACCATGCCCCCGACAAAAGCATTTATCACCACCAACAACGTGAATTGTTGCCAGTTTTCCTTTAGTCCCAAACGAATTTGATTGCTGGTCATTTATTTAAAATGCGATTTTATACAAACAAAAAAACCGATAAGAAAACAAGTAACTTATCGGTTTTTCAATTCTCTTTAGTGCAAAGCTTCTGCGACTTTTTCGGCGGTTGGCACGTCGTTGTAATGCCATTTGCCTTTCACTACACCATTTTGCAGCAACCAGAAACCTGGGTCGGAACGCATGATGGTTTTCAAAACTTTGCCGTCGGCGTAATAGTACGGAACAGCCAATTGCACTTCGTGGCGGAACGCCTCAAAGGTCGCGTGGTCGGAGGCCGTCAGGACAATCGGTTCGATTTTAACAGACGAAACACTTTCCAGTTGCTTTACCAACGCATTGATTTGCGGATATACACTTGGGTTGGTTTTGGCTACGTTGGTGATAATGATGCAAAATTTATTGCCTTCAAAAGTCTGTTTCGTGAAGTCGCCTTCGTCGTTCCAAACGCTATAATCCGTGATTTTGGGTTTCGCGCCAGCTTTCACGAGCTTTTCCACTCTGTCCACATATTTCCAAGTAGTATCTTTCCAAATGCCCGAATCGGTGTAGAGTTTATCGCTCATTTCCTTTTCTTCGCCCGATTTGGAGTTTTTAAGTTTGAACACATATTCGTATTTGTCGCCCTCTACACCTGGCGGCAAGGTCATGGATTCGGGAATATTGGCACCTACTTTGTAAGGGCGGAAATCAATAAAAGGCAAATGACGAATCGCCCAAATTGACACAAAAAATGCCGCTGCCGTGCCCGCAACCGTGATACTCATCGCAATTTTTTCTGACCAACTGGCCTGCAAATGTTCTTTGCCCCAAAGCAAAACCAAAATGAGCACCAGCAATACAATATCTTTGGTAAACGAACCCCAAGGCGTGAGTTTGATGGCATCGCCGAAGCAACCGCAATCCGTTACTTTATTGAAAAAAGCAGAATAAAACGTCAGGAACGAGAAAAAAGCAATCAGCCCGAACAAGCTCCAAACCGTTGCTTTGGGTTTATACAAAGCCAACAATGCAATCCCCAACACCACTTCCAGCACACACACCAACACGGAAAGCGTAAGGGCGTAACTAGCGAAAAAGTGCCAAAGGCCAGACATTACCGAAAGGCCAAGCGTGTGGTCTTCGGCAAAAACGTCAAAGTATTCTTCGAGCTTGATGGCTGTGCCTACGGGGTCGTTGAGCTTGATTAGCCCCGAAAAAATAAACAAAATGCCTACGAAATATTGGCAAATCAGTACAATCCATTTTTTCATGATAAATCCTAAAGTTATGAGTAAAAGAAATGAATGTTGGGTATAAAATTCTTTTTCAAAAACAAAACTAATGCAATCTTTCCAAAAATGGGTAGAAATGCTGTGTTAAAGAAAAGTTAATGCTTTGGGATCAACACCGCAACGCACCTTTTTAATTCCCCAAAAACAAACCAGCCCTCGCGTTGGTGGCGAAGGCTGGCAAGTTGTGTTATTGAAAATAATGTTAGTGCTGCACGCTGACTTTTTCGCCAACTTTTTGTTTGCCGACGATAAGGCGCAAATAATACATTCCTGCCGTCATTTGCTGCAAGTCGATGTCTTGTTCGTATTTGCCTGCGGCCATTGTGCCTTTTTCTTCCACAAAAACCCTTTTGCCGAGCATATCTATTAGCTCAATCGTTACTTCGTCGGCCTGCGCCACCAAATAACGAATGTTCAATGTTTGATTGGCGGGCACAGGGCTAACAGCCAACAAAAACGAATTGTTACTTATCACTTGGCAAGCACTGTTATTATCTGGCGTAATTTCTTGTGCGGGATTTGGTAGCTGCGTTTCGGCACAGACAAACGGCACTACATTATTGTTACGGACATTAAGTTTTGCCCCAAACGTATAAACCAACGCGGCATTTGGCAGAATACTACCCGTCCAAGTTTCCTGAATGGTCAGTCCGTCGCTGGTTTGTGCCTTCATGGTAAGTGTGTTTAGCTCTACATTACTTTCGTTTTGGATGCGGGCGGCGATGGTCAGTGAACCACTACCCGACACCGACAAATTCGACAATTTTACACCTTTGGTGATATTGACAAAAACCCCAGCCGAATGCGTTGCCGTATCGCTACAAGCATTGCGTATGGCTTTGAGTGTAACCATATACAAACCTTCAGCGGCATAAGTATGCGTCGGGCTGGTTTCGGTGCTGGTTTGTCCGTCGCCAAAATCCCACAAATAATTAACGGCATTGCTGGACGTATTTTGGAAACTGACATTAAACGGTGCACCCGTAAACGTAGTAGTTAGGACATTAAAGGCAGCCACTGGCGGCGCAGCTACTGGGAACGAGAAAATCGGAGAAGCCGCTTCGCAACCTTTTTCGGTGAAAATTTTGAGTTGTACACTATAACCCGTACCGGCAGGCAACAATACTTGCGGGTTTTGGGTGGTCATGGTCTGAATGATTTGGCTGTTTTGGGTAATAGTCCAGAACCAAGCCACAGGCACATCCGAAGGGGTTGGATAAGTGCTATTGTCATGGAAAGTAAACGGCGTGCCCACACAGCCTTCTTCGATGGAAATACTGGCCTGTGGTATGCCCGAAATCACGATATTTTGAGAAGTTGTGTTAGAGCATTGTCCGTCTTGTACTGTAAGGATCACAGGATAAACCCCAGCGTTTGCGAAGGTAAATGTTGGATTGGCAAGTGTAGAAGTTCCCAAATCGGCGGTATTGGTTGCATTGCGGAACTGCCATAAATACGTGAGGCTACCGCCAATACTGCTACTTTGATTGGTAAAAGTAACTGGTTTGCCCATACAAATGCTCTGAGCCGAAAATGCAGCCGTTGGCGATGGTGCAACCGAAATGACAATATCAGCGGTATCTTTACAGCCATATTGTGTCGTGATGATAAGTTTTACATTATAAAGCCCCACATTAGTATAAGTATGCGAAACGGTTGCTGCATTTTGAGTCGGCGTGCCGTCTCCAAAGCTCCAATCGTAGTTAGTAATCAGACCTTCCGAAATAGATGATGTCGCGCTTAAAATCAGTGGGCTATTACGGCAAGCGGCTGTGTTGGTGTTGATAACTGCTTCTGGGCGTGAATAAATAGTAATAGATTGTGATACAGTACTAACACAACCAACAGAATTGGTTACCTGTAATGTGATTTGACGCTGCCCAGCACTGCTATAAGTTATAGTAGGGTTCAGTTCGGTAGAAGTTTGGTTATCGCCTAAATGCCACAATACATCTATAATGTTAGCACTATTGCTATTGGTGGTAAAATGCACGGACGATCCTTCGCAAAAATCATTACTCACCCCAATACTAACAGCGGCTCCCAAGTTCGTAACATCTACTGTTTTGGTTACAACATTTTCACAGCCTCCATTTGCCCAAACCGTTAGGGTTGCCGTATAACTACCCACTTCCGTAAATAAGAATTTGGGATTCTTTCGGGAGGACGTGAACAAGATCGCTTGGCTTGCATCTTTTATGACCCATTGATAAACATTGATTTGGTCGCCAACATCGGTGGTACTTGCATCGGTAAAAGCAATGGAATCATTGGCACAAAGCCCAATACTTGAGTTTTGGAATGAAAAATTGGCTTGCGGAGGATTATAAATCTTAATAGTTTTTTGTTTGAGACTATTACAGCCTGAACCAGAGCCAACATTATAAGTTACGTTATAAGTGCCAGCTTGGGCAAATATGTGGCTGGCATCCTGAGTTGTGGCGGTATTAGCACTAGAACTTGGGTCATCAAAGTTCCAAGAGTAGGTAAGTCCTTGTGTATTAGGATCTACAACAGACGTGTGAGTAAACACAACTGTCTGACCATTACAAAACCCTCCCGATTGTATAAAATCAGCCGTAACGGGGTTTTTTACTTGTATGGGCTGAGACATACTATAACTATTGCCATTGGTATCCGTAACGGTTACGGCAATATTATAGTTGCCATTTTGGGTGTAAATTACATTAGCAGAATCCCCTCCTGCAACAATTGGACTGGCAACGTTACAAGGATTAGGAAACTTAAACTTATACACAAAGATAGGCACAGCAGCTGAAACACCAATAAGTTTGGTTTCTGAGCTATTGGTTGTCAGCATATCAAAACCAACCATATTATTTGCCAATCCACCATTATTTCCCATGTCCGTAACAGAAATCGCATTATTTGCCATCTTATCACCGAAGCTAATCTTAAAGTGATTATTTATATCATTGGAAAAAGAAACCACAACAGCATAATATTTGCCATTATCACGCCATAACTTAAGGCCAGTAGGAAACTTATTCGTGCCAATTGAGATACGTTTAAAAGATGGTTTTTGATGCAATCCTTTACTGAAATCTAATCTTACGACCGCCCCTCCTTGCTGGTCAGATACCAATGCATACCAGCGATTACAGTCTTTTATCATAGAAATACGCTGAATAGACACCGCAGAATCTACAACAAAAGAAGAAACTGAAGGACTATTAAGATACGAATTGCCAAAATTATAAACCGCTATGGTACGAGAGGCACTATTATTCACCACCAATAAATATTTCTGGCCATTTTCTTCTGCAAGCTCTATCCCATCAGGCATATTGAGTTGGCCTCTACCCGAAATCATCGAAAACTGAGGCGTGTTGCTAGATAATGATTCTCCATTCCAATTAAGGCGAACCAGTTGGCTTGCAATTGAGGCATTTATAACAGGGGCATTAGACAAAAAACCTATCCACTTTCCATTCTCTTTCACCAATTTAGCATCAAAGCAATTCAGAACTGCACCTTGGGTCGGGTAAATAAACGAACTTGCTCCATTGTCAAAGTTTGTACCAAAACGAGTGAAGATGATAGGCATTCCTTCACTGGTAGAAGCCACCAGCCCAAAATATTCTGAACCGTCTTTTACAATGCTTATTCCCCGAGCTCTTACCATATTGGGTAATATTGAAGATGACTCAAACGAAATATTATCACTCAAATCTCCCGCACACATATCCCAAGCTATCTGATTGGTTGTATCTGTATTGGCTGTAAGCAGAAGGTCTTGATTGGCGCAAGCATTAGCAGGCGTATTCATAGACACAGACGGACAAGCATATACAATATCAGCCCCTGCAGTAGTAGAAGATACTACCACCGAATCGGCAAAAGAACTTATCCAATCCCGCGAATCGGACGACTCCAAAGAAATATAATAAGTTCCTGCCTGTGTGTAGGCAAAGTTGTTGATCACTGCATCATGGCGGATAGGTTGCGGAGTGCTACACGGATTAGGAAAAGACCATTTAAGCACACCCAAACTATTGTTATTCAGAGCAGCAAAACCATGCCATTGAGAACCCACCTTAATAAATTGAGCATCGCGAATATCTACATCAGCAATAGAAAATATATTACCACTCCAAACTTGCCTACTCAAAGGACTCTCCATCAATGAGTTAAACTTAAAATAAGCCATAGTACCTATCCTTGTAACTCCGATTGCATAGATTTTACCCATTTCTCTGTGCAAAGAAAGTTTTACGAACTGATTAGTGGCGGTTATTTCTGTGAGGCCAGCCGTCCATTGTGTCGTAACATTTTGATAAGAAGGATTTCGATTGAGCGACATCCCAAAATTAAGGCGAATAATTTTACCACTATTACTCACCACTACCATATACCAAGTATTACAATCTCGAATAACAGACATACCATACAATGCCCCTGAGTTATTGGCTTGCAACACGGGATTATCTAAAAATGTAACGGTTGGCGTATTCAGAAACGAGGTACCAAAACTCAAACGAACCAATAAATTATTGATTTGGCCTACATTGTTACAAGTAATAAACGCATACAAAGAATCTCCATCTTGTACAATTTCGATGTTCTCAGGTTTGGTAATACCAGTTACAGCTAAAGGACTAGCTGTAACAATATCACTGTTCACTGAATCAGCAAAAAACAGTCGTACTAAATTTCCTGTGGACGAATTAATGGCCAAACCATAAAGTGCGGTATCCTTACGAAAAACTCTTACACAAACAGGAGCACTTAAAGCATTGGGCGTAGTGCCACTTGCTGGATTACCCAAAAGCACAGGAGTAGCAGTATTGGCAAACGAATTACCAAAATCAAAACGTTGCCACGGATTATTAATCGTAGCCGTGGTAAAAAATGGGGCAAACAAATAACACTTATTTTTATCTGCCACTACACTGACGTTGCGAACAAAATAACTTGACGTAAAGGACTGTTCCAACAATGGCATTTTGCTTAAATCACCAGCACATAAATCCCACTGAAATTTGCTAGCCCCCGCCGAACTTCCATTCGTCGCTCCGATATTAGCTAATGTGTTGGCAGTATGTGTACTTAAACTAAAATTGGTTTCGGGGCAATTTTTTAAAATATCTATCTGCTTCGTAACCGTATGCTTACAACCTTTGTTTGTTGTAATCGTAAGGCTAACATTAAAAATATCTGCTACGCTAAATATATGCACAGGATTAGAAAAAGCAGAAGTATTATTAGCTCCACTAGAAGGGTCGCCAAAATCCCAAGTCCAATCAACAATAGTTTGTCCAGCTGCTACCGTACTTATATCCGTAAACGGCACCGACATATTCGGAAAAATAAGTGTTGGCGCACTAAAATTGGCCGTTGGTAAGGGAAGTATCGTAACATTTCGCGTAAAACTTGAAATACATCCATCAGTAGAGGAAACTCTAAGGGAGACCGTATATGTTTTTATCTCTGTAAATTTATGCTTAGGATTTTGCGTCGTATCCGTTGTGTTATCTCCAAAACTCCAAAGCCTGCTTCCTTCCAAGTAAGCTGTCCCTGCAGGGAAAAAAGAGCTATCCGTAAATGCCACGGTATCTCCAAAACAAAGACTTTGGTAACCAAAATTCACTTCTGGCCCAAGCACCACATTGACCGATTTAGTAACCTCACTGATACAACCATTTCCCGTAACAATCTTAAGTTTTACATCGTAAGTACCAGGAGTAGTATAAATTGCTGCTGCATTTTTAGTATTAGCCGTAGTACCATTACCCAAATCCCATTGCCATGTTACTACTGTATCGATGGGAGATATAGAATTATCCGTAAAAAAATTCTCGCCACCCGAACATACAGGATTTATATACGTAAAATCTGCGACAGGTGCGGCAGCCTGATAGACTATTTTTCGCTGACGTGAATAAGCCACCCCATTGCCATCGGTAACCGTAAAAGTTACATTATACTGATCAGGTGTTGTATAAGTATGTGTTGCGTTGGCGGTTGTAGCAGTATTGCCATCACCAAAATTCCAAAGATAGGAGGCTGGCGTAGCACCAACACACGAATTACTTGTAAACACAAAGGTAGGATTGTTACACGAGCCTTCTATATTATATTTAATATTAGAAGAGGTTACCACAACAGAATCTCGTGCGGTGCTATTTCCATTAGTGAAAAGAGAAAAATAATATTTTCCTGGCGCATTATAGACAACGGACGGCAGAGCTGTCGTTGGATTAGAAACCGTAGCACTTGTACACAAAGTTCCCATGCGCAAACGATATAGTTTAGCATCGGAAGAAGCACTAACAAAATATGTATAACCCTGACTTTCTGCAATACCAAACCCTAAAAGAGTATTTGCTGAACCCAAGACAGGAAGAGGTGAAACCGTAGGATTAAGACTAAAAACATCATTAAAAGAAAGTAAATACATCCCCTGCCCCAACGAGCTAACTATGGCATAAAACTTGTTAAAACGCTTGAAAAGTGTAACATCAATCAACACATTACCCGCAATAGACCCTTTATTTATTTCTTGGAATGTTGCCTGAGAAAAGATAGAACTACCAAAATTAATTTGGTACAGTTGCCCGCCTAGCGTACTGGCAATTCCCACCCACTTATTACAATTTTGAAGTACCTTAAAGCGAGAAAATGCAGCACCTGACAACGAAGAAACAACAACGCTTGCCCCCGTAATGCCATTAGCCAAGCTATTACCTAAATTAACCACAATAAGATTTTGAGAACCTCCACCTGCTGTTAGTAAATAATAAGAGCCATTTTCTTTCACTATTTGTAGCCCACGAACACCTGCTAAACCTGGTAACGACTCTGCTGGCGATGCAACAGGCGTATTAGTAAGCGATGTCCCGAAGTTCAAACGAACAAAGGCATTTCCTCCTCCGTCATACGCCGACACAATTCCGTACCAATTGCCATTATCTTCTTTTATGACTGCGATAGAATAGCAACTACTCAGTCCCAAACCAAAAGAAGTGGAAATCGGCGGCTGCTCTAAGCCATTCACATAATCTAACCTTGTGATACTGTTACGGTCATAATTAGCTATAAATGAGTGCCATATCGTACCATCAAAAACCAAATCATGCCCATAAGTATTATCAGGAGACAATGAGAACTGCGCTATTCCTGTCGGGTTACTTAATGCTCCTCCATTACCACAAAAATCCCACTCATAACTCGAAGCCCCTACCGACGTATTGGTGATGGGAATGGGTTGATTGACGCAGACAGTGTCAGCATCAATGCTAAAAGAAGCCGTTGAGCATTGTTGCGCCTTACCCAAAAATGGAAGCATTGCAAGCAAACCAACTAACAAACGAAAGTAGAGGATACGAGTCATAAACCAGTGTTTTTGTGTTGAAAATGAGTGTATTGTAATGTTATTATTATTGACCTAATGCCTTGAAAACGCCATCTGGGTTGTTTTGAAGCTGGCGAACGCGTTTTTCCAAATCATTCACGCCCACAGGGTCAAGGCTGTTTACTAAATTGCTGTATTCGAGTTGCAAACTGGTCTGGACTTGCTGCACGCGCTCCATGTCATAACGCGCCGAATATTCCAACCACATCGAATCATTAAACAAAACATCCTGAATCTGAGACAAATTGCTCATTACTTGGCTGTTCTGTTGGGCGGTTTCTTCGGCTACTTTCTTGCGGCGACTTATCACCCAATATACGCCGCCGCCAATGGCCGCCAAACCAAAAATCCACAAACCCCAATTCGTAGCATTTTTACTTTTTTGCTCAGAATGTTCTTTTTCAGTGAGTTGTGTCAAGAATTTCTCGGCCATCAAACCTTGTGCCGAACGGCTTGCCGACGCTTTCAGGCCTTCGGGTTCTGCATTTTGTTTGGCCGTGCGTACCAAATTTTTATCAAAAGTGCCATCTGCATAAATTTTGTCGCCTGCCACCAATACTACCAAATGGCTACCGCCTGCCGCAATGCCTGCTTTCTGCAAACTGTTCAGCATACTTTCTGGTGCGCCAATGGCCTCTTTGGAAACTGCCACACGCACTTGCAATTTATATTCATTCTCCAAAACAGAGATTTGTTTTTCTACCAACTCCTTATCTTCGGCGGTGAATGCACCTGTTAAGTCCACCAATTTATTTCCGTTGGCGATTTGAGTTTCGTATTCGTGTAAAAATGGGTCTTTGCCTGCCGCCGCCGTGCTGGTGGCCGTAGCAGTTGCGCTGATGTTGGCCAGTGTTGCTTTGCTCAAACCGCAGTCCGAAAGTTGCTCCTCGAATTTGGTCATAGAGCTTGCGCCTGCTTTGTCGGGGTCGCCTTCAAGGGCTTTTTTGAAGAAAATAGCCGCTTTGTTGCACTCGCCCATTTTCTTATAACAAAGCGCAATCATGTAATTGCTTTTGCCTGCGTAATGTTCTGGGTTTTCCGACAACGACTTTTCGAAGGCTTCTATTGCCTTGCCGTAGTTAGACTGTTCGTAATACGATTTTCCATCTTTGAACGCCTTGCCACCTGGTGCAGCCAACGCCACCGAACCACTGAATAACATTGCAAAAGCAATAAGCCTATATTTTTTTGTAATAAAATTTTTCATGTTGAGGGGTAAAAATATTTGTTTAAAAATAATGCCGAACCCTAAAATACAAAAGTAAATCAGAATTCGGCAATTAAAATATTGTCAGAAAATTATTTATTGATTGTAAGATTATGGCGCAGGATACGACACCTCTACTTGAAAGCGTTTGCCCGAAGCCGAAAGCCGTTCGTAAGCCTTTTTGGAAATACGTAACAAAAGTTTGTCGTTAACACCTATATCAGGGAGTTTTCCAATCACACGCACAAAAACCATGCTGCCGTTCATTTCATTTTTCACTTGCAAAATCGAGCCGACAGGCGCGGTACGGTGCAAACAAAGATGTTTCTTGCTTTCGCCTCCTTGCTCAATTACTTCGGCCAAGCCTTTTTCTACAATACGGTCATAGCCGCCCACATTTACGGTGTTGCTACTCCCTACGGCTGGCGCACTGGTTTTGGCAGGTTCCACTTTCAGGACTTCTTTGTCTTCTTTTTTCTCCTCTTTCGGAGCTACAGACTGTGTAGCGGGTTTGCTGCGCGTGTCGGGCACAACTTGCGTTGGTTTGCCATCGCCTACATTAAGCACCTGACCAGCAGAAAGTTCCAAAGAGGTTAGGTTGTTCCATTTTTTCAAATCATCTACCGTAACATTGTATTCGCGTGCTACCGCAAAAAGCGTTTGGCCTTGTTCCACTACGTGCGTTTTGCCTGTGCTTGTGGTCGCGGCGGGTTTGGTTGGTTTTTCGGGTGCGGCGATTTTGGCTTCTGACCCGATACTCAACACTTGCCCAGCAGCGAGTTCATTGGAAGTAAGATTATTCCATTTTTTAATATCATCTACCGAAACATTGTATTGACGTGCTACGGCAAAAAGCGTTTGGCCTTGTTCCACTACGTGCGTTTTGCCTTTGGTGGCTGCTGGCTTTGGCGTGGTAGCTTTGGCCGTAAAAGCACGATTCGTAGGGACGCGAATCACTTGGTCTTTGGCCAAACCTTTACTAATTTCGGGGTTTTCTTTCTGAATATCAACCACATTGGCTTTGTAGAGACGCGCCACCGAATAAAGTGTTTCTTTGGCTTCTACTTTGTGCAAAATCACTTTTTTGCCTGCCTTATTTTCTACACCAACCGAATCTTTGATACTGGCATTGGCCGATACGCCCAGCAATAAGCCGACCGCACAAAGCCCCAACCAATACCATTTTTTATAAGTTAAGTTCATAACAAATGAGTTCTGTTTTATTAACAACCAAAAATAACTGTTGGTTAAATACAAAAAAAGTATCCCAACCAATTCCCGCAAGCCTTTCGGCCAAAAGCAGATGTAATAAAACCGCGCCGCTTTCTTGGTCTATTGCCAAAAAATAATTGCTCAAGCCTTTATCCGTTTCTGTGTTGCGAATATAGTAAGAAATAAAAATATACCGCCCTTGCTCCAAATAGTCAAACGCAGAAATAGGTGTATGGATTGTTTTTTCGGCCACAAAAGCCGCCAATAATGGCGTGTACGGATTGTTTTCGGAATAATGCAAAGGCATTTGCAAGTTCACGGCTTTGTTTTCGGCTACGCTGGGCAAAAGGTCGGGCAAGCGCACCGATTCCAACACATTCGTATTGGGCAGTTGCACGCGCAGCGTATGTATTTGTGTATCAATTTCTTTAAAAACAATATTTTCTTGCGCCCAAAGCAACGAACCTGTGCGCATATCGGCCAGCCAAACGCCTTCGTGTGTGGGCATTGTCGCAATGTTTTGGTATCTGAACAAGCACAAAATACCGCCATAAACCGCCTCAATTCCCCAATCTTCAAACGAGTCGATGCCGTCCCATTCCAAATACGGACAAAGAAATTCCCCCGAAAAACTATCCAACGTCATGAAATTGGCCAGCCGTTCGGCAGGATTACGCACCTCAATGGCCATCAAACCGCTACGCACACACGGAACAATTCGCCAAAGTTGGCCGTCAGTTTCGTAATGAAATTTCTTAGTTAAAACCATAATTTTGTTGCGCTCCAAATCGCGGCCAAAGGTAACGCATTTTGAAGCGTGATTTTACAATAAATTAATTGTCGGAAAAATAATTGTATATACAAGAACTTTTTCACAAAAAAGAACATTATCTGTTAGTTAAATATATTTTTATGCGAAAACTTATTCATTATTCCTTTATTTTATTGCTTATGCTTACAGCTTATACTTCCAGCGAGGCGCAGTCGTCGCTGTACTATTTGGTAAGAGAACCCAAAGTTAAAACGGCCAACCCGCCCTTACTGCTACTCATGCACGGCGTGGGCAGCAACGAAAAAGATTTATTTGGGCTGGCTAATTATCTGGACGAGAGATATTTAATCGTTTCGGCGCGTGCGCCTTTCAAAATTGCGGAAGGTAGTTACAAATGGTACGACCTTGATTTTTCGACGGGTGTGCGCCGCACCAACATCAACGAAGCCGAAAAAAGTCTGCAACTTATTTTGCAGTTTTTGGACGAGCTGCAAGCAAAATATCACTACGACAAACAGCGCGTTATCGTGTCGGGCTTTAGCCAAGGTGCGATTATGTCGTTGTGTGTGGGACTGACGCACCCCGAAAAAGTGCGCGGAATTGGCGTGTTCAGTGGCCGTGTGTTGGAAGAAGTCGTAAAACCAAAGTTAGCAGCCAAAGACAAATTCAAGCATTTTGAGGCATTCGTTTCGCATGGCACACACGACGGCGTTTTGCCAGTTTCGGACGCACGCAACACCAAAAAATTATTGGAAAGCCTGCAAATCAAAACGTCTTATCACGAATACCCAAGCGAACACAGCATCAGTCAAGCCAATTTGGAAGACTTCGCCGCATGGCTCAAAGGGATTAAGTAAAAATGAAAAAGCGGCTCATATCGTAACATTTGACATGAGCCGCTTTTTTTTGTTTTGGGAGGAATCAATAAATCCTATCTCTTTTTGTAAGAAGCGCGTCCCAACCATTTGGCCAGCGTTTCCACATCGGTATTAAACCAACTCAACGTCCAGCCAATAGCGGCCCGAAGTTTCCAGACAGGAGCAGCCAAACCATTCATACCTAAAGCCTTACCAAAATCTTGGCGTGCCGAAGCATATTCGCCGCGCACCAACTTAAACCGCCCCGACCGCGTGAAACTTATCACTTCCGCATCGCGATAGTAGCCGTCTATTTCTTTCTGACCAAAACGCAAAACGGCGCGTTGCTGCTCTGTCATGGCTTTGTAATTATCTGTAAAAATGCGGCGACCGCTGTCCAAAATATCCAACCCGTAGGTTTTGGTTACTTGGTAAGCGTGTACGCGCCAATAACCCAACACTTCATTGAGGAAAATAAAACGTCCGTGTCGCGCCAAAAGCATCAGCGTGGGCAAATCCACCGCAGGGAATTTGTAAGACTGCACGAAGCCGCCCAATTGCTGCAAAGCCGACTTGCGAATCAGGAACGTAAGCGGCGGCAAAAAGTCATCGAACAGCACGTTATAAATGTTGCAAACGGGTGAGTTGTCGTAAAAAGCAATGTTTTTGGCCAATTGCTTGGGATGCAACTCGTATTTTTCGGACAAATCCGTGTTGGCCGAATACGCACAACCCCAACACAACACCGCGTCGGGCTGCTTGTGCATGGCTTCCACCTGTGTAGCCAACTTGTGCGGCAACCAAATATCGTCCCCTTCCAGCACGGCAATCAAATCGCCTTTGCTTTCGGCCAATGCCAAATTGTAATTTTCGGCCAATCGGTAAATACCTTTATTTGCCTGATTAATCACCTTAATACGTGCATCTTTGGCGGCATATTCCGCCGCTACTTCGGCGGTGCGGTCGGTGCTGCCGTCATTGACGATGAGCATTTCCCAATGCGGATACGTTTGGGCAAGTACCGATTCTATACACGAACCAATAAATCTTTCGTGATTGTACGTCGGGGTGATAATGGAAATTAATTCAGACATAAAAAATATTATAAAAAAACAGAGATAACTATCTGTATTTAAGTTTTTTATTTAACGAGAAAGATACACAGCTCCGCCGATATTGTCGGCACTCGCACCCGTTACGCTACGCAAACAATTTACTTTTTCTTCGGCGCGGAGCTTACCCAAAAACGCAAAAATCAAGGCTTCTTTGTAGTTAATCAGCTTTTCGTTCGGGACAATTACTTGCGCCGTATCTGTTAGTTTTTCTTGGAGTTGGGAAATAAGATGTTTGTTAAATGTCCCGCCTCCCGTTACCAAAACGGTTTTGGGTGAAGTTGTAGGCAACACGTCAGCGGCTTTTATTACCGCCGCGATTTGTTCGGCGATATGCGCCGAACAGGTAGCCAAAATATCTTTTTCGGATAAATTAGCAGCTTCCAGCAAAGGCAAAACGGTCGTTTCTACCCATTCGCGTCCCAACGATTTAGGGTACGATTTTTTATAAAAATCCAGTGCATTGAGCTTGGCCAACAAATCGGCATTTACTTGCCCTTCTGCTGCCCAAAGTCCGTCTTTGTCGTAGGCTTTGCCCAAACGTTCTGCCCACGCATTGAGTACCATATTCACGGGACAAATATCAAAAGCAATTCTTTTGTTGGTGCTGTGTTGCTGAAACGAAATATTCGCGATTCCGCCCAGATTCAAGCAAAAAGTATATTGCCCGAACAACAGCGCGTCGCCAATCGGCACGAGCGGTGCCCCTTGCCCGCCCAAAGCCACATCAAGGCTTCTAAAATCGCAAACCACAGGCAAACCGCAAGCCGCCGCAATCGCCGCACCGTGTCCGATTTGGACGGTAAGTGCTTTGGCTGGCTGATGAAAAATTGTGTGTCCATGCGAGGCCACAAACTGCGGTTTTACTTCATATTTTTGACAAAAACGCTTTATAGCCTGTCCCAAATACGCCCCAAACTCACGGTCTGTAAGGGCAAAAGTAAATGCATCGCTTTGTGGCAATGCTTTCAGGCGAGCCTGCCACGCTGCCGAATACGGCGCGGTTTGGGCATACAAAATCTCAAAGCGTTGCGAGTTTGTTTCCGAAAACTGACAAAATGCAATATCTAATCCGTCGAGAGAAGTTCCCGACATAAGTCCAATTATAGTCATTGATTAATTTAACAAAATTATTGTGCTGTGTTCGCATTTTGGCGTTTACGCGCCGCAGCCATGGCCAGCACAAAACTAATTCCTCCCAAAACCAACATGGCCACCGTTTGGGACGTGTGCATCAGCAACGCCGACGTATCCGCACCTTGTTTAGTTTGGGCATAAAGTTCTACCAAAGTCAGGCTCACCATCGCGTGATACGCGCCCAAGCCGCCTTGTACGGGAGCTACCATCGCAAAGCTACCCGCCACCAAAATCACCAAAGCAGGCATCAAGCCCAATTCTGCCGTGTACGGCAATGCCTTAAAAGCAATCCAAACGGTAAGGTAATAACCTACCCAAATAAGGGCAGAATAGAGTAGAAACAGTCCTTTTTGTTCCATTTGCGCCACGCTTACTA
Source organism: Flexibacter flexilis DSM 6793 (assembly GCF_900112255.1). Lineage (NCBI taxonomy): Bacteria > Pseudomonadati > Bacteroidota > Cytophagia > Cytophagales > Flexibacteraceae > Flexibacter > Flexibacter flexilis. The sequence goes on along the minus strand of NZ_FOLE01000006.1, from coordinate 175,362 downwards.
CACCTTTCCACATCCCTTTCAGGAAATCCACGACTTTCACTACCAACCCGATTTTAAGCAGTTTTTCGCGCAAAACCCAAGCCCCTATCAGCCCCACCACTCCTACGGCTGCCAAGCCCAAAAGCAAAGGAAGTTTGCTGGGTTGGCCTGCGGACATGGCATTTTTTTGTTCGATTTTGGCCAAAAAGAAATTAGTAAGCGTTGTAAATTCTAAAGCAAAAGCCAATGCCGTAACCGAAAGCAGCAGAATTACATCAAATATTCGTTCTACGACTACCGTCCCGATGGAATTATCCAATGGCACATCTTCGTTTTTGTTGAGCAACCCGCAGCGCGTAACCTCGCCCATGCGCGGCAAAATAAGGTTGGCAAAATAGCCCGCCAACACGGCCATAAACGTATTTTTGGCAGAAGGACGATAGCCCAAAGGCTGTAGAAGCAGTCGCCAACGTTCGGCACGAATCCAGTGACTCAATACCATCGGCACGAGCGAAAGCAGCAACCAAGCATAATTGGCATTGCGTAAATCATTGGCCATTTGCGCAAAATCGGTGTCTTTGTAGGCGTACCACAAAAGCAAACTTGCTAAGGCAAGCGGCAAGACATATTGAAGGACTTTTTTCATTTATTTATTAAAAATATTTTATTCATTTACTTGATTTTCACCTGAATTATCATCTGGCCTTGGTCTGCGCATAATCGGCTTAAATGGTTTTTTGGCAGCTGGCGGAGCAGTTTCGGGCGTTGATTCAGGAGCTGGCGTTTCAGCTACCGTTTTTATTTCCTCCGAAATGTTTTCTGCTGCTTTGGCTGGCTCGGTTTCTTCCGTTTTGCGGCGCATAATCGGCTTAAACGGCTTTTTGGCAGCAGGTGGAGCAGTTTCGGGCGTTGATTCAGGAGCTGGCGTTTCAGCTACCGTTTTTATTTCCTCCGAAATATTTTCTGCTGCTTTGGCTGGCTCGGTTTCTTCCGTTTTGCGGCGCATAATCGGCTTAAACGGCTTTTTGGCAGCAGGTGGAGCAGTTTCGGGCGTTGATTCAGGAGCTGGCGTTTCAGCTACCGTTTTTATTTCCTCCGAAATATTTTCTGCTGCTTTGGCTGGCTCGGTTTCTTCCGTTTTGCGCTTAATTATTGGCTTGAATGGTTTTTTCGCGGCTGGCTCGGTTTCTTCCGTTTTGCGCTTAATTATTGGCTTGAATGGTTTTTTCGCGGCTGGCTCAGATGTTGTTTCTGTTGGCGTATTGCTTACGATTTCCGTAGGAGGAGTTACGGCTTCGGGTGTTGGTTCTGTTTTTTTCTTAATAACAGGCCTAAACGGTTTTTTATCTGCGGGAGCGGCAGGCGTTTCGGCTGATGTATTTGCTGCTGTGTTAGAAGGAGCAGCAGCAGTTTTGGCGGCTGCTTTTTGTGCCTGAAAAATGTCGTATTCTTCGCGCTTTTGAGTGGCTTCGTCGGGCGTGAGTGTGGCAAACGGAAGATTAAGTTGTTTGAGGTCGAACACGCTTACATCGTAATTCGGGGTCATGGTCAGGCATTCGGTCGGGCAAACCACCGTACACAAACCACAAAAACAACATTTGGCCATGTCTATATCAAAACGCGCGGCGTAAAGGCGTTTGGTTGTGCCATCAGACGTTTTTCCGATTTCGCTCACGGCCTTAATTGGCTCTATTTCAATGCAATTGACGGGGCAAATTTTTACGCATTTGTCGCAAACAATGCAATCGTCCATTTCGTTGTGCAACTGATAGCGGCCATTGTCTGGAACTGGAATTTGTTGGAAAGGATATTGTAGCGTAACAATGCCCGTTTTTTGCTGAAAATAAGCAGGATTTTCTATGCCGATTGGTTCGCGCGATTCTTTGGCTTCGCGCAAGTGTCGAAACGAAAGTTTGAGCCCTTGCCAAGACGTGCCAAGACCTTCCAAAATACTTCCCCAATAACTATTATTTACTCCTTTTTTCTTCATAAAAATAGTCCCAAACAAACACAATGGCTTGCCGCCAAACGCAACAAGCCATTGAAAATCAAATCAATAAATTATACTTGCTCCAATCTGAAAGAATAATCTTCCATGATAAGATTAGCCAATAATTTGCGGCAGGCTTCCTCTACCTGTGCGTTGGCTTCCGACTCAGAGGCGGCCTCCAAAGCAACAGTAATGTGTTTGCCAATTCTTACATCAGAAACAGCCTGAACCCCTAAATTGTGTAAACCAAGTTGTACGGCTTTGCCCTGTGGGTCAAGGATTTCTTTTTGTGGCATTACGTCAATGTGCGCTACGAATTTCATATAAGAAAATAGTTTTAAATTGATTTTACCACCGAATAAGGCCACTAATTACAGACCAAACTATATACCAAACAATCACAGCTGGCACAGCCAAATAACCACCAACGGCCACCAAAGCCACCGCGCCCAGCAAAAATACATAGGCTACGCGGTTGGCTTGCCATGCCAAGCTCTTGAATTTGAGCGAAAATAATGGAATTTCAGAAACCAAAAGTCCCGAAAAAACGACCGTAATCGCAAGCAACACAGGCACTTGGCCAAGCCATTGTGCTATAAGCGAGTCGGGCATTTGGAGCAAAAATAAGGGCAAAAAATTGATAAACAAAGCGTTGGCAGGCGTAGGCAAACCCAGAAACGAACTAGTCTGGCGCGTGTCCACATTGAATTTGGCCAAACGCAAAGCCGAAAAAATACTAATGATAAAGCCCGCAAACGGCAACCACGTTACGTCTGTAGATTTGAGCAAAAGCGAATACAAAATCGTACCTGGCAACACGCCAAACGTAACACAATCGGCCAGCGAATCCAGTTCTTTGCCAATATCCGAATGGCTTTTGAGCAGACGAGCCGCCATGCCATCGGCAAAATCAAAAATGGCCGCCAAGAGCGTAAGCCACGCCCCAGCCTCTAAATTTCCGTTTAGCACCAACACAATGGCCACGCAACCGCAAAATAAGTTGCAACTGGTCAGGGCGTTGGGTAAATGTCTGAAAATAAACAATTTGAATAAAATTTTAAGTTCAACTAAACACAAGTATCTCAAAGCAGATACTTGCCCAACTTGTTATTTTTGTACGGCTTCGGTTGGTTCGTACAGCGACGAGAGTTCAGGATATTTTGGGGTAATTCCTCTGTAAAAATCCTGTATTTGTTTCAAATCTGCCTCGTAGTTGCCTGTTGTATAGAAAGGGTCGCTTACACCAGCCACTTTCTTTTTATAATCCAGATAGCCCATAATTACGGGAACTCCAGCCTGTTGAGCCACATGATAAAATCCTGATTTCCATTCTTTTACATAACCACGTGTACCTTCAGGCGGAATAATCATAATCATGCGTTCGGCCTCTTTGAAGGTTTGTACCATCGCTTCTACCATGTTAGTACGCTTGCTTCTGTCCACGCCAATGCCGCCAAGTGCTTTGATGAGCCAGCCCATAGGCGGTTTTAGCCATTCTTTTTTGATAAGGAAATTGACGCGCACGTCCATAATGTATAGCGCACTCAAAGCGATAGGCAAATCCCAGTTAGAAGTATGTGGCGCAGCAATTAGCACCATTTTCTTGAGGTCTTTCGGAACGCGTTGGCCAGTTTTCCAGCCCGTGAGCCAAAAATAAAAACGAGCAATTAGTTTCATCATGGTTCTTAGAATATTTGGGTTGTGTTTGGCTTGCAGTGTATTTGTAAAAAAAAGATATTGGCTTGCCTTAAATAAACACAAAAAGCTATTGCCAATATTTGTGGGACAATAATCGTAAAAAGGTAGTGGGTATGCAAACGCAGAGCTGTTTTTAATTTAGCCGCAAGCTATTTTAAGAACGAAAAAGTCCGCACAACTATTGAGTTCTGCGGACTTTTTGTTTTGGGTTGTGGAGTCGGAGGGATTCGAACCCTCGTCCAGTCAAGGAAGCAAGATTGCTTTCTACACGCTTAGTTACCTTTAGATTGTCGGGAAAGTGTACGCTGGCAACTGGCAAGCACCTTCCTTATCCGTTTGGGTTTCACCTATGCCTCACGGCTGACACAGATTAGCTCTACTTTGCGATGCCCCTTATCCGACGCGGTAAAGCGTGCGCTTCGGCGGGACACTTGCATTTGCCTATCTATCCAGATTAAGCAGCAAGGGCGTAAGATTCTTCGCCAGTTATTGTTTTGAAAGTTTTATTTAGGGGAAATACTCCAACTCCCCGCGTGCTTACATTCCCCTATCGCAAGCTGTCAAATCCAGTCGACCCCAAATAGGTATGTCCCAAATGTAACAAGACTTGGTTACAAAAAGTTGCAACCAAGTCTGTTAATGATATAGAATTGAGGTTATCTTCTATTGGTAGTTAATTACTTAACTTCAACTTCAGCACCAGCTTCTTCTAATTGTTTTTTCAACGCGTCTGCTTCGTCTTTAGCAGCACCTTCTTTCAAAGGTTTTGGAGCAGAGTCAACTAGTTCTTTAGCTTCTTTCAAGCCCAAGCCAGTCAAGTCTTTTACCAATTTAACTACTGCTAATTTGTTAGCACCTGCGCTTTTCAAGATAACATCGAAAGAAGTTTTCTCAGCAGGAGCAGCATCACCAGCACCACCACCAGCTACCATAACAGGAGCAGCAGCAGCAGGTTCGATACCGTATTCATCTTTAAGAATAGCTGCCAATTCATTTACTTCTTTAACAGTCAAGTTAACTAACTGTTCTGCGAATGCTTTCAAATCTGCCATTTTTGTATTGTAAGTTTAAAATTTACGAAATTGATTAAATTGAAATAATTAGGCTCTTTCCGATAATGTTTTAAGAATACCAGCCAATTTGCCACCACCGCTTTGAAGGGCAGAAACCACATTCTTAGCAGGCGATTGAAGAATAGTAACAATATCTCCAATAAGTTCTTGGCGAGACTTGATATTTTCTAAAACATCGAGTTGGTCGGCACCAAAGAAAAGCGTAGAATCTACGGAAGCACCTTTGAAAACAGGTTTAGAAACACCGCCTTTATAATATTCCTTCAAAAGCTTTGCAGGGGCGTTGCCAGCCTCATTTGTGAACAACACACCAGAGAAACCTTTTAAAGCTACTTTATTAAAATCTGTATAGTCCAAACCAGCTTGGTTAGTTGCCTCCAAAGCCTTTTTAATCAGACTGTTTTTTACAACTTTGTATTCTATGCCACGGTCAAAACAAAGTTTTCTGAACTTGTTCACTTGCTCTACGGTCATACCCGAAGCATCCGTGATATAGAAGTATTCAGTAGAAGCGAACTTTTCGCTTAGCTCACTGATAATGACTGCTTTTTCTTCTCTTGTCATTGTTATATGCCGTTTATAGTGCCTTTGTCAACGGTTACACCTGAGCTCATTGTGCTAGACAAGTGTATTGACTTGAAGTATGTTCCTTTAGCAGAAGCAGGCTTCAATTTAGCAATCACGTTGATAATTTCTTGTGCATTTTCTCTCAATTGGTCGGCAGAGAAAGAAACTTTACCGATGCTTGTGTGGATAATGCCTGTTTTATCAACTTTGAAATCTATTTTACCAGCTTTCACTTCTTTTACAGCCTTACCTACCTCAAGGGTAACAGTACCCGATTTAGGGTTTGGCATCAAACCGCGAGGTCCAAGCACTCTACCTAATTTACCTACTTTCGCCATTACAGTTGGCATAGTGATGATTACATCAATATCAGTCCAACCTTTTTCGATTTTAGTAATATAATCATCTAAGCCCACGTGGTCTGCACCAGCTTCGCGAGCTTCCTGTTCTTTGTCAGGAGTACACAACACCAACACACGAACTGTTTTACCAGTACCGTGCGGGAGAGCAGCTACGCCACGAACCATTTGGTCTGCTTTACGAGGGTCAACTCCTAAGCGAATATCAATATCTACAGACGAATCAAACTTAGTAAAAGAAATATCTTTCACAACGTTTGCAGCATCAGTAAGGCTATATTCTTTTTTAAGGTCGTGTTTAGCGGCTGCTTCTTTTTGCTTTTTTGTCAATTTAGCCATCTTTTTAACGCTTTGTTTTTTTGAACATTGAGATATTTTACCTCAGACTTCAAAATATTAAAACTATTTCTCCCAAGGAGGTGTACCTGTTACTGTGATACCCATGCTTCTTGCAGTACCTGCTACCATGCTCATTGCCGATTCAAGTTTGAAGGCGTTAAGGTCAGGCATTTTAGTTTCTGCAATTGTTTTTACTTGTTCCCAAGTAACAGAGCCTACTTTCTTACGATTTGGTTCTGCTGAACCTCCTTTGAGTTTAGCGGCTTCCATCAACAAAATTGGAGCAGGAGGAGTTTTGATGATAAAATCAAATGATTTATCAGTATATACCGTAATCAATACGGGTAAAACCATTCCTTGTTTATCTTGTGTTCTGGCATTGAATTGCTTACAGAACTCCATGATATTCACACCTTTAGAACCCAACGCAGGGCCGATTGGCGGAGATGGGTTTGCTGCACCACCTTTTACTTGCAGCTTTACATAGGTACTTATTTCTTTTGCCATTGTTGCTTCTTGTTATATATTCACAACTCCAGCCACAAATACTAATATGGAAGCTATTAGTTTGCAGTGAGTATTATGTGCTAGATAAGTTCTTTTTCTACTTGAACGTAGCTCAACTCCATTGGGGTATTGCGGCCAAAGATTTTTACCACAACACTCAATTTTTTGCGGTCGTCGAAAACTTGCTCGATTGTGCCAGAGAAACCAGCGAATGCGCCGTCTGTTACTTTGATTGTTTCTCCTACTACAAATGGAGATTCCATTTTTTCTTCTGCCTGATTGGCTTCATCTACTTGTCCTAACATACGCTGTACTTCGGACAGACGAAGCGGCACTGGCACTTTGTTAGCTCCCTCAGAGGTACTTAAGAAACCGATAACACCAGGTGTGCTTTTTATCGTATGAAAAACTTCGCCGTTTGTAATATCTGCCTGTACAATAATGTAACCTGCATACATCGTCTTTTCACGAACTTTTTTCTTTCCGTTGCGCACCTCATATACTTTTTCTGTTGGAATTAGTATTTGGGGCACAAGAGCATCTAACTTCTGACGCATTATCTCCGTTTCAAGATAAGACTTCGCTTTCTTTTCTTGGCCTGCTACTGCACGCACTACATACCACTTTAACTCACTCATTGCCGAAAAGTCTTAAATTGATTATAGATTATAAACAACGTTCATCACGTACTTAATCACAAAGTCGGCAGAACCTATCACCAAGGCGAAAATCAACGAGGCTACCAACACCAACACAGAACTTTTTTGAAGCTCCGCGAATGTAGGCCAAGTAACATTGGTCTTCATTTCTTCGATTGATTCGGTTATAAATGTGCTAACTTTGCTCATAACATTCGTGAATTAACTTTTCTATAAACTATAAGTCTTTTGCACGGGTGGAGAGATTCGAACTCCCATCAACGGTTTTGGAGACCGCTATTCTACCCTTGAACTACACCCGTTTGTGAAAGGGAGTGCAAAAATACAATTATTTTTTTACAAACAAATGCGTCTCCAAAATATTTTTTTTAGAGACGCATTGTCTATTTATTTTTCAGAGACTGATTAGTCAAGAACTTCAGTTACCTGACCAGCACCTACGGTACGACCACCTTCGCGGATAGCGAAACGAAGACCTTTTTCCATAGCTACTTTGTTGATCAACTTCACTGTGATAGTGATGTTATCACCAGGCATAACCATCTCAATACCTTCTGGCAATTGGATTTCGCCAGTTACGTCTGTTGTACGCATGTAGAATTGAGGGCGGTATTTGTTGAAGAATGGCGTATGACGACCACCTTCTTCTTTAGAAAGAACGTAAACTTCAGCCTTAAATTCAGCGTGAGGAGTTACTGAACCTGGTTTACAAATAACCATACCACGACGGATTTGGTCTTTGTCAATACCACGCAACAACAAACCTACGTTGTCACCTGCTTCACCTCTGTCAAGGATTTTGCGGAACATTTCCACACCCGTAACAGTTGATTTAAGGTTTTCAGCACCCATACCCAAGATCTCTACAGGATCACCTGAGTTGATGATACCACGTTCGATACGACCTGTTGCTACAGTACCACGACCAGTGATAGAGAACACGTCTTCAACAGGCATCAAGAATGGGAAATCTGTCAAACGTGGAGGAATTGGAATGTAGCTATCTACAGCTGCCATCAATTCTTCGATAGTTTCAACCCATTTTGGTTCGCCATTCAAGCCACCCAAAGCAGAGCCACGGATTACAGGAATGTCATCACCTGGATATTCGTAGAAGCTCAAAAGTTCGCGAACTTCCATCTCTACTAGGTCAAGCAATTCAGGATCGTCAACCATATCCACTTTGTTCATGAACACAACAAGTGCAGGTACACCTACTTGGCGAGCCAAAAGGATGTGCTCACGAGTTTGTGGCATAGGACCATCTGTTGCAGCTACTACGATGATAGCACCGTCCATTTGAGCAGCACCAGTAACCATGTTTTTCACATAGTCAGCGTGACCTGGACAGTCAACGTGCGCGTAGTGGCGGTTTGCAGTAGCGTATTCTACGTGAGAAGTATTGATTGTAATACCTCTTTCTTTTTCTTCAGGAGCGTTGTCAATTGACGAGAAATCTCTTTTCTCTGCTAAACCCTTCTCTGCCAAAACTTTAGTAATGGCAGCAGTCAAAGTTGTTTTGCCGTGGTCAACGTGACCGATTGTTCCAATATTAACGTGGGGCTTGGAGCGGTCAAATTGTTCTTTAGCCATATTTGAAAATCCTCTGTTTTAGTTGATTTGAATGAAATTTATTAGAATTTGATTGTGAGCTTAATCTTCAGGGACGGATAGACACTTGTTATAAGCGAGAGCCAACGATGGGAATTGAACCCACGACCTCTTCCTTACCAAGGAAGTGCTCTACCCCTGAGCTACGTCGGCTTTAATTAGTAATTTTCATATACTAAAAAAGAGCGGGCGACGAGGCTCGAACCCGCGACCTACAGCTTGGAAGGCTGTCGCTCTACCAACTGAGCTACGCCCGCTTATGACTTGTTTGGTGGTGGGAGCAGGTGGATTCGAACCACCGAAGACATACGTCAACAGATTTACAGTCTGTCCCATTTGGCCGCTCTGGAATGCTCCCAAACATTGTTTGTTTTTCGTGTACCTTGTAAAAGGAGTTGCAAAAGTAGGCGGTTATTTTTAAATGTCAAATATTTTCTGAAAAAAATTTTGAGAAAAAATAAAACCCTACTGATAATCAGCAGGGTTTGTGTGAAAAAATTTTTATTTTTTTCTTGTGTACTGGCAACAATCAGGCAATTTGCCGTAAGCGTCGTCACTTCCTTTCGCCTTTTCGGTGTCGTATCCTGAGGCTGCAATTAGCTCATGAAGCTTGCTTTCTTGTATCTTTTCGTTGTTAAACACTACGGTCAGCATCTTGGTGTCTTTGTTCCAACTGGCCGATTTCACGCCTTTCACGTCCAAAGATTTTTCTATGGTCTCCTGACACATTTCGCAATTCCCCCAAACTTTAAAGGTCAAAGACTGCGTTTTGGTTTGTGCCTCACAAGCCGAAAGGCCAAAATACGCGAACACTAATACTGCGGCTAAAGATTTTAATAACATATCCATTTTTATATAAAGTTTTAAAATTGATTGAATAAATATTTAAGTGTCTGTGCGAGCAATTTCCATCAACTTATCAAATAATTAAAACTCTATACAACAAATACTTAGGAATTTTTTCTATTCTGAAATACAGTTTGTCCCAGCGAGTCAAACCATGATTAGAAGCATAGACATAACGGCGCAGCGACCAATTTATCTTTGTAAAAGGCGACAAAACGCCCACCACATACTTAGCTGTAGAGCAATCGGGCAAAGAAGAAATAACGCCCGTGAGGTCTGTTTTATCCAGACTACATTGATTGGCGCACGTTTTTTTGGCAGGTTCACAAGCTGTTTTGGTACAACAACATTGCTTGTGCGGTTGCCACAAATTCGACTTTTGGCAAAGCAAGTACGCCCCCGCATTTGCCCAAACAGACAGCGAGTAACACACCAACAAGACTAAAGCCAAATATTTCTTCATTACAGCAAAAAATTATTTTTTGAATAATAAACCCCAATTTTGGCTACCATTCAGACTATTAACACACAAAATAGCAGAAAAATTGCCAGTCCGTACCATAATTTTGATTAGAATTGCAGCGTTTTTCTAAAACTTACTTTAAAAACAAAAGATACAGAACATTTGAATATGGATAAGAAACTTTCTTACGCGCTGTTGGCAACTGCTTTTGCAACCAGTATTGCCCTGCCGCTTTCTGCTCAAATCAAAGCAAAAAAAAACAATTCAACTTTACTGACAGTCGGCGCAAATAAAGTGCCAGTAAGCGAATTTGAATACGTTTATAAAAAAAATAACACTGGCGCAGAAGACGCTTTTACAGAAAAAAGTTTGAAAGAATACTTGGAGCTTTACACCAATTTCAAACTAAAAGTAACTGACGCTGAGAAAAATGGCTTGGATACGACCGAAGCATTCAAAGCCGAGCTAAACAGCTACCGCAAACAATTGGCGCAGCCGTATTTGACAGAAAAAGAAGTTACGGAAAAGCTCATTAAAGAGGCTTACGAACGCAGCAAAGAAGAGATTAACGCCTCGCACATCTTGATTATGGTGGCTCCAGATGCCGACCCAAAAGACACGTTGGCGGCTTTGAACAAAATTACGGATATTCGCAAAAAAGCGTTGGCGGGTGCTAAATTCGAGGATTTGGCCAAACAATATTCTGAAGACCCTTCGGGCAAAAGCAACGGCGGCAATTTAGGTTATTTCACTTCGCTACAAATGGTTTATCCGTTTGAAGACATGGCTTACAAAACGCCAAAAGGCCAAATTTCGCAACCTGTACGCACGCGTTTCGGCTATCACATTATCAAAGTGAACGACCGCCGCACCTCGCAAGGTCAAGTAAAAGTGGCGCATATCATGGTGAAAGCCAATCAGGGAATGCCTGCGGAAGATTCGGTCGCTGCCAAACAAAAAATTGACGAAATCTACAACCGTTTGCAAAAAGGTGAAGCATGGGACGGCCTTTGCTCACAGTTCTCGGACGACAACGGCTCTAAAAACAAAGGCGGCGTATTGCCGATGTTTGGCACAAGCCAAATGATTCCGAGCTTTGAAGAAGCAGCTTTTTCTTTGGCAAAAGTTGGCGATATTTCTAAGCCCGTACAAACGCCTTACGGCTGGCACGTTATCAAATTGATTGAGAAAAAAGGACTTGACAGTTTCGAGTCTTTGGAGCCAACCATCAAAACAAAAGTTTCTAAAGATTCGCGTTCGGAACTTAACAAAGCCGCTTTGATTACGCGTTTGAAAAAAGAAAACAAATTCAAAGAAGTACCAAATGCCTTGAAATTAGCCCTTACCAAAGCAGATACAACTTTGGCCAAAGGCAAATGGACTTACAACGAAAAAGACGCTATTACGAAAAAACCTTTGTTTAGCATCAATACACAAACTTTCACGATTGGCGATTTCTTTAAATACCAAAAAGCCAATCAAACGGTACGCCAAACCAATGCAACAGATTATTTGATGCGTTTGGCTTACAAAAATTATGTAGAAAAAACGCTTGTTCAGTACGAAGAAGAGCATTTGGAAGAAAAATCGGAAGATTACCGTATGCTGGTGCGCGAATACCGCGACGGTATTTTGTTGTTCCAACTCATGGACAATAAAGTGTGGGCAAAAGCCTTAGACGATACTTCGGGTTTGCGTGCATTCTACAACAAGAATAAAGAAAAATACACTTGGACGGAACGCGCCAAAGTAGTGATTTACAACGTACCAGACCGTAAGACTTTGGACGATGTGAAAGCCAAATTAAAATCAAAAGCATTTGTAGTAGCAGAGCCACGTTTGGAAGATGTACGTTTCGAGACCAACAGCACGAAGCTAACCACACAAGGCCAAACGGCTCTGAACCATGCGATTCAGACTTTGCGCCAAGACCACAGCCTTACGATTGATTTGTTTGGCCATGCAGATGCTGCCGAAAAATCGTCTTGGTCGCGCAAACGTGCCAAAATCGTATTTGATTCGTTGGTAGCGCACGGCGTAGATGCCAAACGCATCAAGGTAAAAGACGAAGGCAAAAAAGTGCCTTATTCGGGTGTAGCCGCAGAAAATCAACGCGCAGCATTCAATGTATATGGCAGCACGCCAAAAGCCTTGGAAAAAGCCATGAACGCGAAAGCTCCACTTACGCTGCAAGTAACAGAAGGTATGTTCCAACGCGGCGAAAATGCAGTGATGGACGGCATTAAGCAATGGAAAGTAGGCGACTACACTATCGAAAGCAATGGCCGCGTGATTTATGCGGAAGTGTCGGCGGTAGAAGCTCCACGCAACAAAACACTTGACGAGGCAAGAGGTGCAGTGATTTCGGACTACCAAAATTATTTGGAGAAAGAATGGCTCGAAACTTTGCACAAACAATATCCAGTACAAGTAAACAACGACGAGTTAAAAAAGCTCATCAAAAAATAAAAAGCCGATTGGCTCAAACACAGCGAGAGGCGGCGCACATAGTGCTCCGCCTCTCGCTTTTTGCAAACAAAAACAAAATTATAGAGCTGCTGCGTAACGCTTCGCTACTTCTGTCCAGTTTACTACATTCCAGAACGTAGAAATGTAATCAGGACGTTTGTTTTGGAATTTGAGGTAATAAGCGTGTTCCCATACGTCCAAGCCCAACACTGGCGTGCCTTTTACGTCAGCAACGTCCATCAATGGGTTATCTTGATTTGGCGTAGAAGAAACCACTAATTTGCCGCCTTCTTGTACCACAAGCCAAGCCCAGCCCGAACCGAAACGGCCAGCCGCAGCTTTAGAAAATTCTTCTTTGAATTTGTCAAAAGAACCGAAAGCCGCATCAATTGCTTTAGCCAAATCGCCAGTAGGCACGCCACCTGCATTTGGTGCAAGTACTTGCCAGAAAAGCGAGTGATTGAAGTGGCCACCGCCATTGTTACGAACCGCAACAGGATATTTGCTGATATTTTTTTGCAAATCTTCTAAAGATACTTTTTCAGCGTCTGTACCCGCAACCGCATTGTTAAGGTTGGTTACATACGCGTTGTGGTGTCTGCTATGGTGGATTTCCATAGTAAGTTTGTCAAAATGTGGCTCTAACGCATCATAAGCGTAAGGCAAAGCTGGAAGTTCGAATGCCATGATTGTTTTATTTTTTTAATTTGAATTACGTTACTATAACATTGAGAAAAGCCTAAAGGTTTCTTCTTTCCCCGATGCTTTGGGGCAAAAATAAAAAGAAAGCGCAATTAACATTACGCTTTCTTAGTTTGTATTATTTTTTTATGCTCTTATTTAGCAAGATGCCATCCGAAGCACGTTTGTTGCCTGGTTCAAGCGACAATACTTTGTTCCAGAACTCATCAGACTTAGCATAATGCTTTTTCACGTGTTCGTGATAACCGAAATACGAGTAAGCCTCTACCAAATCTTTTTTGTACTTCTCTTTGTCTTTTTCTGCTTCCGCAATGAACTTTTCGTAATGCGGAGCAGCTAATCCTTTCGTAGATTCTGGGTCAAGTTTGGCTTGCGCACGTCCGCGCCACAAATAACCGTTCGCATAAGTTGGTACAATTTGATTTACTGAGCCAAATGCTGTGTCAGCTTTCACATAATCTTTAGCGAAATAAGCCGCTTTGCCTAAGTTAAAAAACTCCGTAGGATTTGGCTTCGGATTCTTAGTCGCAATTGTGTCGTACTGTGCCGTAGCTTCTTTGTATTTTTTGGCACGGAATAAAAACTCCGCCAATTCGGCACGTGTCGTAGATTTAGAAGACGTATCCAACTTAATGGCCTTTTGCAAGTTCGCAATGCCTTTAGCTGTATCTTTTCCACCTTTAATCAAAGCGTTGCCGTAATAGCTGTAATCCGACGGACGAATAAGGTCTGGTTGTACTTTTGCAAACATAGTTTCCATGTTGGTAATACTCTCTGCATATTGGTTCATTTGGTAATAAGCATAACCAAAACCTCTATAAATCAAAGGATTATCCACGCGACCTTTCAATTTCGTCAATACGTCCAAGCCTTCTTTGTAGTTTTCGTTTGTCAACAAAAAGTTAGCATATTGATATTGCGTTTCGGGGTTGTCGTCCGAATGACTAATGTATTTGCGGTAATAATAAATCGCCTTGTCTCTATACTTTTCTCCATAAAGAAAATATAATTCACCCATTTGGCGATAGCCTGGCCAGTACGTTGAATCTTTATCCAAACCTTCTTTATATTTGTTTAGGGCTTCTTTATAACTTTTAGCTCTGATATAAAGCTTACCAATTCGGATATAAGGTTTAGCCAAATTTGGGTTAATCCAAACGGCTTTGTCGTAACATTCTGCGGCTTTAGAACCCTCATTTTGTATCAAATACGCATCGCCCATCATCATTTGGACATCTGCGTTTTTCTTGTCGATTTGTGCGGCAGCCATCAATGATTGTACGGCAAGTGCAGGGTCGTTGGTTTCGTAAATCGTGTAAGCCTCGCCAATTCTGTAAAGCACATCAGCACTTTTGCCTTTCGATAAAGTACGTGCCTGGTCGAATAACGGTTGCGCAGCCGCTTTTTCTTTGCGTGCAATCATTACCGTACCTTTACCCACGTAGTTAAGCGCGTATTTTGGGTCTTTGGCTACACCTTGTTCGAAATAAGTAAGAGCCGAATCTGGCTTTTGCGTTTTGAGATAATAATCTCCCAAATAATAAAGGTTCTCGGCTGTTGGGTTTTGAGCCGCCAAGGATTTGAACACGCGACCAGCATTAGAATACTGCTCAATTTCCAAAAATTTACGCCCGTCCTGAATCGTTTGGGCTTGCGTTGCGCCTGCTACCATGAAAGCTGCGCACATCGCTGTCAAACTTAGTCGTTTCATCTTGCTTGTTGTACGTTATGTTTTTTGTTTTTGAGACATAGCCTCTTCGACTTGTGTATCAAAATAACGGCCATTTTACGATTTTATCTTAAAACGGCCTTAACTTTTTTGTAAGGTTTATTTTTATTTTAAACAAAAATCAAAATTAAAGCATTATTTATCAGTTATTTAAAAGCAATAAACGTGTATTTATTCGCTTTTATTTTTATTGAAATTTACTACACGAATCGGGGCGGTAGCTGGCAAAATCCCTGCTTTCAATACAATTCGTTGGCCTGGGTCGCTGGCCGCAAATGCTACAAAACCATTGCCCAAACCCATACGCGCCTCGCGACTAATCGAATAAATATTGCGGCAATATGGATAGCTTCCGTTGGAAATGTAGGCCTGAAATGGTTGGTAATAATCGTACTGCGACGCGGGCGGCGTACTGTCGGCAACGGCTACCGTTTTTACCTCACGGCGGAAAGACATGTGTTTGGGGTCTTCGCTGTCGCTAATCCAGTTTACGCCGATTACGCCAATGGCGTTGGGGGTTTTGCTCACGTATTTAACCACCTCTTCATTGGAGTTGGCGGCGAAAATATTGGTTTGCAAATCCTCTGGTAGCTTGTAGTATTTGCGCATAAACGACAAGTTACTGGAATTGCTTTTATCAAAAACTACTACCACTTTTTCGTCTTTGCTCTTGGCGTTTACGTGTTTCCATGAGGTATAACGTCCGTGCATGATTTCGCCGATTTGTTGGACGGTAAGCAAAGAATCAGGATTGGCATTATTGACAATCAAGGCCACCGCATCAACCGCCAGTTTGGTTGTGGTCGGGGTGATGGTTTGTTGTTTGAATTGTGCCTTTTCGTTGTCGTTGAGTTGGCGGCTTACGATAATGACACGCGCCGAATCCGCTAACAAATGTTTGAAGGCCTCCCCTTCCGATTCGTACACGGACTTGAAGTGCGCTTCTGGGTAGGTGGCTTCAAAAACATCTATCTCGGCTTTGACGATGGGCATAAATGACTCGTCGGCGGCGATAGTGATTTGTCCAGAAGTAGGCGTATCTAATTTTTTCTCAGAAGCCCCGCTCCCACCATCGCAACTGCTCACGGCCACCGCCGCAGCCAATACCGCCATATTTTTTACCCAAAAAGAAGAAAATTTAATCGTATTCATTTTTGCAAAAGAGTTAGAAAACAGTGCAGCAATATATTAAGAAATTCAGAAATATACGCAGTTGTGTTCAAACACCACCCCCAGAGGTGAGGGGGAGAAAGTTGGTCTGTGAGACACAGACCATGGAAGAGAAATATTCAAACCCCTCCTAAATCCTCCCCAAGGGGAGGACTTTAACAGAAGTTGCGGAGAGGATAACAGAAGCCGCGGGGAGGATAACAGAAGTCCACAAAGCAATAACAGGAATCCACAAAGCAATAACAGGAATCCACAAAGCAATAACAGAAGTTCACAAAGCAATAACAGGAATCCACAAAGCAATAACAGAAGTCCACAAAGCAATAACAGAAGTCCACAAAGCAATAACAGAAGTCCACGAAGCAATAACAGAAGTCCACGAAGCAATAACAGGAATCCACAAAGCAATAACAGGAATCCACAAAGCAATAACAGAAGTCCACAAAGCAATAACAGAAGTCCACAAAGCAATAACAGAAGTCCACGAAGCAATAACAGGAATCCACAAAGCAATAACAGAAGTCCACGAAGCAATAACAGAAGTCGCGGGGAGGATATATTAAAACCCCATCTAAATATTCCCCAAGGGGAAGACTTTAACAGAAATTGCGGAGAGGATATATTAAAACCCCATCTAAATCGTCCCCAAGGGGAAGACTTTAATAGAAGTTGCGGGGAGGATATATTAAAACCCCATCTAAATATTCCCCAAGGGGAAGACTTTAATAGAAGTTGCGGAGAGGATATATTAAAACCCCATCTAAATATTCCCCAAGGGGAAGACTTTAATAGAAGTCGCGGAGAGGCTATATTAAAACCCCATCTAAATCGTCCCCAAGGGGAAGACTTTAATAGAAGTCGCGGAGAGGATATATTAAAACCCCATCTAAATCGTCCCCAAGGGGAGGACTTTAATAGAAGTTGCGGAGAGGATAACAGAAGTCGCGGGGAGGATATATTAAAACCCCATCTAAATATTCCCCAAGGGGAAGACTTTAACAGAAATTGCGGAGAGGATATATTAAAACCCCATCTAAATATTCCCCAAGGAGAAGACTTTAACAGAAGTTGCGGAGAGGATATATTAAAACCCCATCTAAATCTTCCCCAAGGAGAAGACTTTAACAGAAGTTGCGGAGAGGATATATTAAAACCCCATCTAAATCTTCCCCAAGGAGAAGACTTTAACAGAAGTTGCGGAGAGGATATATTAAAACCCCATCTAAATCTTCCCCAAGGAGAAGACTTTAACAGAAGTTGCGGAGAGGATATATTAAAACCCCATCTAAATCGTCCCCAAGGGGAAGACTTTAACAGAAGTTGCAGGGAGGATATATTAAAACCCCATCTAAATCTTCCCCAAGGAGAAGACTTTAACAGAAGTTGCAGGGAGGATATATTAAAACCCCATCTAAATCTTCCCCAAGGAGAAGACTTTAACAGAAGTTGCAGGGAGGATATATTAAAACCCCATCTAAATCTTCCCCAAGGAGAAGACTTTAACAGAAGTTGCAGGGAGGATATATTAAAACCCCATCTAAATCTTCCCCAAGGAGAAGACTTTAACAGAAGTTGCAGGGAGGATATATTAAAACCCCATCTAAATCTTCCCCAAGGGGAAGACTTTAATAGAAGTCGCGGGGGAAATAAGAGATACGCACGATTGTGCGTATCTATGTGGAATTAGAATAAATGATATGCATAGCCATGCGCATCTACCGACAAAGACAACCGCCCCGAAGGTAATGGGAATAAGGGCAAAGCCTGTGGGCAAGCAATGGTGGTGCAATTGTTTAGGTTAATAAATGGTGAGTGTGTATTTTTGAAAAAACTTTCACCACTATTGTTCACTTATGAAAACCAAAAAAATTTTAGCCAACGCCGCAGTGTGTTTGGCCTCGTTGGCTGTATTGGGTTGCAAGCCTGACGATAAAGATGCCACCCCCGCCCCTACAACTCCTGTAGTGGTAGCAGAAACCAAAATTAGCGCACAAAACGCGCTTTACTACGAGGTTTTTGTACGCAATTTTTCGCAAGAAGGAACGCTTGCCAAAGTAGAAGCACAACTCGATTCTATCCAAAATTTGGGAGCTAATGTATTGTGGCTCATGCCTATCCATCCCATAAGCCAAGAGAAAAAAAATGGAACGTATGGCTCACCATACGCCGTAAAAAATTATTATGCCATAGACCCGTTGCAAGGTGATACCGCTGCCTTTCGGAGCTTGGTAAAAGCCGCACACCAACGCAAAATGTATGTGGTATTGGATTGGGTGGCCAACCATACGGGCTGGGACAACCCTTGGATTACGGAGCACCCCGAATATTATACCAAAAATAGTGCGGGGCAAATCACGCACCCTCCAGGCACTAATTGGCTCGATGTTGCTGACCTGAATTATGCCAACACCGACCTACGCAATGCTATGATTAATGCCATGAAATATTGGGTAACAACGTTTAATATAGACGGTTATCGTTGCGACCACGCGGGCGGCGTTCCTGCTGATTTCTGGAAAGCAGCCAACGACAGTTTGCGTCGCATAAAGCCAATGCTCATGTTTGCAGAAGAAGAAGAGCTTGCTCAAAATATGTTTGCTTCGGGTTTTGATGTGTGTTTTAGTTGGAGTTTTTACGATAGACTTAAAGCAACATTTGCTGGAAGTAGTACACTCACTCTAAGCAACCTATACAGTTCTACTCGCAATAGTTTACCCGCCGACAAAGCATGGGTGTATTTCTCCTCTAACCACGACAAGGTTTCTTGGGACGAAATGCCGTCCGATGCCACCTCGTTTAAAAGCCAAGACGGGGCGCGTGCTGCTGCCGTTATCACACACCTACTGCCCAATGCTTCTATGGTTTACAACGGACAAGAAGTAGGCAGCACGCAACGCATCAATCTCTTTGAAAAACAGGTCGTTAATTGGAACACTAGTCCAGAGATGCGCGTGTTTTACAAAAAAATCTTGGGCATCAGGAATAAATACAGCGCGTTTACTACGGGTGCGCCAACTTTTCACAATCAATCGACGAATGTGTTAGTGTTTTCTTTGAAAGATGCAGAAGCCTCGTATTTGGTGGCGGTAAATGTACGCAATACGTCCCAAACAGTAAGTTTGCCTTCGGCTTTTCAGGGAACAGATGTACAAAACCTGTATGATAATACCACGTCGAATGCCAATAACCTAACATTAGCAGCCTATCAGTTTGTAGTGTTGCAGAAGAAATAGTTTGCGTTATAATTCAGTTTGCACAAAAAGCCTCAAGCGTCTATGTTTGAGGCTTTTTTGTTGGGGTAAATGAAAACCCACCCCAACAAAACCCCACCCCTGACCCCACCCCAGAGGGGAGGAGAAGAAAGAATGATAAAAAAGAGACGCAAATCATTGCGTCTCTTTTAGTGAGTTTATGCTTGAAAATGCTGCCAACCTTGCGCTTTGAGCGGATACGGATTGCCGCCTTTACTCATTAAATAAATGCCGTCTTGGGCTTTTTTGGTAATGCCAATGGCCGTAATGTCTGGATGATGACGTACTTTTTCGTAGTCTGCTTGCGTAAGCGTAAACAATAACTCGTAGTCTTCGCCGCCGTTGAGGGCGCAGGTAACAGGCAAAACGCCAAACTCAGAAGCCGTCAAGGCCGTAAGATTATCAATCGGAAGTTCGTCTTCCAGAATCAAAGCCCCAATGCCCGATTGCTTGCACAAGTGCATGATTTCGGACGCCAAACCATCGGAAACATCAATCATCGCCGTAGGCAATATGTCCAATTCGCGCAACTCATACATGATGTCCGTGCGGGCTTCGGGCTTAAGTTGTCGGCGCAAAATATAGTCCTTTTCGGAAAGTTGCGGTTGCATTTCGGGATTGGCCGTAAACTCCTGCTTTTCGCGGGCGAGCACCTGTAAGCCCATATAAGCCGCCCCCAAATCGCCCGACACACAAATCACTTCGCCTTCTTTGGCCGTGTTGCGGTAAACGATTTGTTCGGGTTTGGCCAAGCCTACCGCCGTAATAGAAATGACCAGTCCAGAACGCGAAGAAGCCGTATCGCCGCCAACCAAATCTACTTTGTAATTTTCGCACGCTAAGGCAATGCCTTCGTACAGCTCGTCGATGGCTTCCACCGAAAAGCGATTGCTTACGGCGATATTGACCAAAATTTGTGTTGGCGTGGCGTTCATGGCCGCAATGTCCGAGACATTGGCCGCCACGGCCTTATAACCCAAATGTTTGAGGGGCGTATAACTCAAATCGAAGTGAATGCCTTCGGCAAACAAGTCTGAAGAAATGACGGTTTGCAATCCGTCGGGGTTGATAACGGCGGCATCGTCGCCGATGCCTCGCACCGTAGATTTATTTTCAATTTTAACGTGCTGCTTTATGCGGTCTATTAGGCCAAACTCTCCCAATGCGGCGAGTTCTGTTCGTGTTGGTTGTTGCAAGGTGATGGATTTTTTATTGGAAATGTAAACCACAAACTGACTTACAGGTAATTTCTTTTAGCTGTAATATCGCTCGTTTGGTGGGGCAAAGTTACGAAATAAAATACCAACCCTGTTTCTCTAAGAAAATCAATGCCAACAATTTTCTGTTACTTTTGTTATCTGAAAATTGAAGCCTTATTCAGAGCGATTTTTTTATGACAAAAACAACCAATCAGCCCAAAACGGGCGTTTTGATAGTAAATTTGGGTACACCCGACAGCCCCAATACGCCCGACGTGCGCAAATATTTACGCGAATTTCTGATGGACGCACGTGTCATCGATATTCCATTTATGGCGCGTTTTGCGTTGGTGAATTTCATTATTGCGCCGTTTCGTGCCCCAAAATCCGCAAAAATTTACCAAAAAGTATGGGAAGAACGCGGCTCGCCACTTAAATTTTATAGCCAAGATTTAGAAGTGCTTTTGCAGGCGGCTTTGGGCGATGAATACATCGTGAGTATGGGCATGAGATACCAGAGTCCTAGCATTGAGCAGGCACTTAGCAAGCTGAAAGACAAAGGTTTGGAGCAAATAATCGTCGTGCCTCTATTTCCGCAATACGCGTCGGCTACGTCGGGTTCGGTGCACGAAAAAGTAATGCAGCTTATTGGCCAATGGCAAATAATTCCAGACCTGAAGTTGGTGAGTAGTTTTTTTGAAAATCCGTTGTTTGTAGAGGCTTTCGCCGAGTTGGGTCGCCGCTACAAAGCCGAATACAACTACGAACATTATCTTTTCACATATCACGGCTTGCCCGAAAGACAAATTCACAAAGGCGATATGTCGGGCGGAAAATGTCTTACAAATGGTTGCTGCGATACGTTGCACGCCAAAAATAAGCTTTGTTACAGAGCACAATGTTTTGCAACCTCAAGATTTTTAGCCGAAAAACTGGGCATTGCTCCCGAAAATTATACGGTTTCGTTTCAGTCGCGTTTGGGCAAAGATCCTTGGATTCAGCCTTATACGGAAGATGTGATTCATCAGCTCCGCGACAAAAACATAAAAAGCGTGTTGGCGTTTTCGCCGTCTTTCGTGGCCGACTGTTTGGAAACAACCATCGAGGTTGGGGAAGAATATCGCGAAGTTTTTGAACACAGAGGCGGCGAACATTGGCGTTTGGTGGAAAGCCTGAACGTACAGCCGCTTTGGGTGGAAACGCTCAAAAGCATTGTTTTTCAATACGAAAACAAGCCAGTTGCCGCACAACCGACAATTTAATTTGTAAAGAAACGTTCCGTAAACATAGAAGTTTGTTATTTTGCAGGTCTTTAATGCTTACGGAACGTTTCAACCATGAAAAAAATTATCACTTTTATATTGTCGTGTTGGGCTGTGGCGGCAGCGCAAGCACAAGTTACTTTTGAGCCTTTAGAAAGTTATAAACCCGTATATTCTACGCAAAGCAGCAAGGCCAACGCCCGCACAACCAACACCGTAACACTCCCTTTTTTCGATGATTTTTCGCAGGCAACAGGCCAGCCTAACACAGCGTACTGGTTGCCCAAAGGCGGCGTAATTTCCAGTAACGATTTTTGTCTGAACCCACCCAGCATCAACGCGGCCAGCTTTGACGGCATCAAAGCCGATGGCACGCCTTACGACCCAGCCACAACGGCCATTGGCCCAATAGATTCGCTTATTTCGCAGCCAATAGACCTTTCGGGCATCGACCCAAGCCTTGCCAATAGCGTGTATTTGAGCTTTTTCTGGGAAGCAGGCGGCGTTTCGCCAACCTTTGAACCAAGTTTGCCAGCCGACTCGATGGTTTTGCAATTTAAAACCGTAAACGGCAAATGGCGTACACGTTGGAAGAAAATTCCGCCAGTTAATACAGGCGTTTTTAAGCAAGAAATGCTACAAATTCCTGTGGATTCTTTTTTGTTTGATAATTTCCAATTCAGATTTTTGGCCAATGGCCGCCGCAATGGCAATTTTGATATGTGGCAAATAGATTATGTGTATCTGAATGCCGAACGCGCCGCCACCGATACCACTTACTCGGATTTGGCACTTTGTCGGGCACCAAGCACTTTGCTCAAAAATTATACGGCCATGCCGCACGAGCATTTCACGGCAGACGCTTTGAGCGATACGGTAACCACTGTTTTGAAAAACTTTAAATCCAGCATGACGGCTTTTGCGGTAGATTTTTTGGTGAAAGACCCCGTTCAAACGCTTGTAGCCGTGCCAACCAGCAGCATAGACGGCAGCACCGCGCCAGCCATGCCCAATTTAGAACCACGCAAACTCACCGTAAACAAAAGTAACATTACACTTACGTCTTTTGCGGATTCGACGATACTCACACATTTGTTTGCCATTGCTCCCAACACGGATTCTAATATTTTCCCTGACAATGACACGATGCGCGCCACCACCACACTCAAAAATTATTATAGCTTCTCCGACGAAACGCCCGAAATGCAGGCCACCATTACAGGCAACGCGGCAAGAGTGGCTTGGCGTTTTAACATTGCCCAACTCGATACCCTGACGGCCATTGCCGTGTATTTACCCAAAAGCACTACGGTAAGTTCCACGACCATCAAACCGCGCATCTGGACAGCACTCAGCGGCGTAAATGGCGCGACGGCAGACGTTGTAAAACTGAATTTTGGGGCAAAAGTGGTGGATTTTTCGTCAAGCTCATACAATGATTTTGTGGTATTCGACCTGCGCGACACAAGCTATACAAAACGTTTAGTAAACGGAGAAATTTATATTGGTTGGGAAAATGGAACGCTTGTGGGCAGCAGTGCCAAAGTGCTGATGGGCGTGGACATTAACCACCAAAACACAGGGCAGTTTTACACCAATACCAACGGTTCTTGGTTCACGTACAACTCCGCCCAAAATAACATTATGATTCGCGCGATTTTTGGCCACGAAAAGCCCGTAATTTCATCGACCAAATCCCGCATTAACAATCAGTTGCCTGTAAGTGTTTATCCCGTTCCGAGCCATACGAGCATACATATTAGTTCCGATGAAGACGGCACAGCTTTAGAAAGTGTAATTGTATTCAATCAATTAGGTCAAAAAGTAGCCGAGCAAACCGCCGAAAATGCCGCCACAAACCTGCAACTTTCGGTAGCCGACTTGCCGCAAGGCGTGTACGTGCTGCACATTAGCACGGCCAAAGGCACGGCCATTCGTAAATTTGTGAGAGATTAAATAGCTGATTTTTTATAGAAAGAAAAGGCCGCTATGTTTTAGCGGCCTTTATTGTTTGGAAGAAAACTATTCTTTTGCAGCTCGTAGTTGTTTTACTTGCTCCGTTTTCAAATCTGTCAGTTGGCAATTGTATCGTCAGAAAAACCCGCCAAAATCATTTTTGTAGCAATTTCAATGGCTTTTTTATGATTCTCATCTTTTCGCACTTTTTCTTCTGCCTCTACTTTTAGCGAAAGAGCTTCACTGGCTTTCAGATGCAAATAATCTAAGTAGCGATTATAGCCGTATTGCGATTCTTTGCTCATGCGTGTAAGACCTGATTATTTGGCAAAGATAAAACATTTGCAAGCCATTTTTACTCACTGATTTTCAGGTCAATAAAAAACGTAGTGCCTTCGTCTTCGGCGGTTTCAAACCAAATTTTTCCGCCTGCGTGCTCGATGCCGCGTTTGGCTACGGCCAAGCCGATTCCCGAACCTGCGTATTTGGTACTAAAATTTGGAATAAAAACTTTGTGCTGAATCTCGGACGGAATGCCGCTGCCATTGTCAGAAACACTGATTTTAACTTGGCCGTCTTCCGTGTGCAAACGCACGCCAATTTGCGGCGTTCGGCTTTGCGGTACGGCTTGTATCGCATTGATAATCAGATTTGTAAAAATTCGGCTCATCAGTTTTTCATCGGCCAACACATACACGGAAGCGGCGGGAATATCCATGTGTATTTCGGTGTTGTCGTTGGACTGGTACAAAGCCACCGTTTGCCGCAGCGTTTGCGCCACATCAAAACGCTCCATGCGCGGCGTTGGCATTTTGGCAAAAGCCGAAAACGAAGTAGCAATGTCGTTCAGGTTTTCCACTTGCACCAAAAGCGTATTGGTGGCTTTTTGGGTAATGGCTTCTACATTCGGATGGCCGTTTTGCATAGCGTTTTGTAAGTATTGCAACGTGAGTTTCATGGGCGTAAGCGGATTTTTGATTTCGTGCGCCACTTGCTGCGCCATTTCGCGCCACGCCGACTCTTTTTCGCTCCGCGACAGTGCAATTTTACTTTCTGCCAAATTGCGAAGCATTTTGTTATACTCACTGACCAACAGCCCAATTTCGTCGTGGCGCGGCCAATACAACGGCTCATTTTCGTCTAACAAACTCGTGCGATGCAAACGCTGCGTAATGATTTTGAGCGGAACAAGCAAACGATGCGAGGCGTAATAAGAAAGCAGCAAGAACAACATAAAGATAATCGTAAAAATATTGATTATCGTATCCAACACACTAGCTACCTGCTTGTTAAGTTCGTTGGAAGAATCAAAAAACGGAATACTGACAAAGCCCAACAACTCGCCCGTTTGGGTGGCGCGTACGCCCTCGTACACGGAACTGTAATTGAACAAACCAACGGATTCTTTTTGCAAAATGGCGTTGCGTTTGCGTTCGTCAATTTCGACTATCGCCCAAGGATTGATGCGTTCCGACAACAATTCTTTTTCGTAAATGGCGGGTTGGCTCGACAAAATGAGTCGCCCTTTTTCATCAAATAAATTGATATCCAGCCCCGTATAAGTGGCCATTTGGCGCAAAGTCTCGTCAAATTCTTCGTACGAAATTTGTTGCATGGCGTACTTTTCCAGATACGGCGCGAGGTTGTTGGCCACCGCGTCGGTGCGGTTCATAAGTACGCGTTCCAAATCGTGCCGATAACCGCTACTAATGATACTTAAGGTAAAGAAACTCACCGCTGCCATTGGGACAAAAAAGGCACCGTTAAGATACAATTGAATGGTGGCGGCCAACGTGAGCGGCTTGCCTCTTACGATTCTTTGATACGACAAATAAATGATAGTCAGAATGATAGTTCCGAAAATCAGAATCAAAAACAAAAATGAAAAGTTACTGAACAAGTTTTTGAACGGATAAGACGGCGCACTAACCACAACGGTCGTATTACCGTCGCCGTGCATGGCCAAATGTTGCCAATGCGCCACTTTGAGGCCGTCGGCGTACAGTGCCGAGTCCTGAAACAAAGCCGTATTCCATTCTTTTTGGTAATCAAATTCCCCAAAAGCCAATTGCATTTTCGGGCCATCGTACACGGCATAACTATAACCGCGCGGCTGAAATACAGGCGTAATTTTTTGGTCGAGAAGCAATTCTGGATACACATTGGACGCGTAGCCTTTGCGCTGCCGCAAATCCAAAACGATATGTCCCAGCACTGGCGCGTCGGGCAAAGTGCTATGAATCGGAATTAAGCAAGTGTATTCGGTGAGCGTATTCGCGTCGGGGTGGCGCAAGAAATACACGTTTTCGTGTTCGGTGCTAAAGTCTTGTTGTTCGTACTGTTGCTGCCATTGCGCAAGCGTCTGGAAGTTGTCGGAGCTGCTATAATTGCGACCGTCGGCGGCAAAAATGCTTACTTGCAAATCGTATTTATCAAAATAATTTTCGATATAAGCACGCTTTATTTTCCTGACAATCAAATTTTTATTGCCAAAAGAAGCCATGCGAGTTTGTATAAATTCGTCGGCTTGCACACGCAACATAATGTCTTGCAAAAGGTATTCGGCCAGTGCGTCGGTGCTGCCTACGAGTTGTTCGGCCATTTTGCGGCGATTTTGAAGGTTTTCTTGTTGTTTGAAATCAAAAAGCGAATAACCACCAATGGCGGCCACCACCACCGTAGCCGAAAAAATATACAAATAAGTTTGGTAAACAGGTCGGGTGAGGTATTTGGGAAAACGAATCCAGTACATCAGCACCCAGTACACGGCGTTGAGCGGCACGAGCAGCCACGCAAATTTTACCCCAAAAATGACCGTCGAAAACAAATAAAGTAGCATTCCCGCCGCCATCGTTGCCCACGCAGCGGCAGTTTTCAGGCGCGTAATGCGCAAAAAAGTATGCGCTAACAGGTGATTTAGAAAGAAAAACGCCACCGAAAGCAAAATAAATACGACCAGCGACATGATTTTGAGGAAAGGAAACGTAATGCCGCCAGAAGTGATGTCCAGTGACCATTGCGCATCAAAATACAGCGTTCGGAGCGTCTGGAAAGCCAAATACAACACCCAATAACTCGCACTTACCAACACAGCGGCCACCACCCAACGCGCCTGCCAACGCCACGCACACAAGGCTTTGTAGGCCTGCGAAACCAACGCGTAGCGCAACAAATAAATAACGATGATGCAGACAGACAACAAGTTCAGAAGCAAGTCGCCCAGCGAAGGCGTAAGCCGCGAAGAAGCATAATAACGCGGGTTGAACAAGTCCATGTCCGCAAAATCCATGGGGAAATTAAGCTCCAGCATCACCCAACGCAAAGCCACCAAATACGAAACCAACAACCCCAAGCCAATTTCGATGCGCACGCGACGCGCCCACTTTTTGGCCTCAATCCAACACGCTACCGTTGCCAAGAGTATCGCTCCAAACCACAAATACACATACAAAGCCTTTGCGCGGACATCAGAAGCAGGCGGAAAATCCGAAGGCAGTGGCACGGAAAACAAAAATTGGCCTTTGGCCGTAAAATAATTTTCGTGGCGGCGCGGCGAAGCTGTCGCGGAGATTTCCAAGCCATTGAAGGGCGTAAAATTCCAAGTGGGTTTTAGGTAATTATTTTCTACGGGAAATTTGGTGTAAAGCGGCAGCAACGTAAACAGTTCGATGGTGTCGTGGCGCACCCCCGACACAAAAAAATGTCGGGCTACAATACATTGCGCATCTTGGGCATTGAGCAATTTATACGCATAATGCCCCGCCAATACGCTATAATCGGGCTGAATGCGCGAAGCCGACCAAAACAAAAGTTGTCCGTTACGAAAAATAGAAACAGGATAATGGCCGTGTTCGAGCAGATTTTGAAAGTTAAAAACCGAGTCGTTTTGCAAATGCCCCAAAATAGAGGCGGCGTGTTCTTCCATTGTTTGCAATTCGCCATGCAGTCTGGCAGTGGAGCTTTCCCAAAAATGCGCTTGTCGCTGCTGCGCCGAAATGCGGTCGTGTTGCCACTGCACACCCCACGCCACCGCCGCCAACAACACTGCCAAACTCAACCAAACCCACGCATGAGCGCACGTATCTCTTATTTTACCCCAAAAAGCAAAAAACATAATGTATTGTTTATCAAATGTTTTATACAAAAACCATTTATTAACCCTTATCTGACAACTCATATCATACGGATACCCAACATAAGGAGCATATTATACTAACTATCTTGTCGATTTATCGAAACAAATAACAAATTGTTCATTACAAAAGGCTAATTGTTCGTTGCAAGTATCATACTATAATTTACTTTATTATTCATTCCTTTTTGATTGTACAAGAACATGAACGATCCTGAAGCCATTATCCCCCTACCCTTCTTATTTCCCACAAAAAAAGAGATGGCCTTTCGGCCTATCTCTTGCGTATTGATTGTTGTCTGAAAAATGATTGCGCCTTTGTGCCAAGCTACAAATATTTTTCCAAACAATCCTGCATTTGCTGCTGTAAACGTTTGGCTTCCGCACGCGCTTTTTCCGCAAAATCCTTGCCAGAAGACGCATACAAAATACTGCGCGAGGCATTAACCAACAAACCGACTGATTGGTTAAAACCCAAACGCGAAACTTCTTCCAAATCGCCACCTTGTGCGCCCACGCCTGGCACCAAAAAGAAATAATCAGGCGCGAGGCTACGAATATGCGCAATTTGGGCGGCTTGTGTCGCGCCAACCACAAACATCAGTTCGTCGGCACTTGCCCACAACATACATTTCTGAATCACGGTTTCGTAAAGACGCGTTTGTTCTTTTTCTAAATTTAGCGTTTGAAAATCCGCGCTTCCCGCATTAGAAGTCAGTGCCAGCACAATAGCCCATTTGTCCCGAAAACCCAAAAAAGGTTTTACAGAGTCCGCACCCATATACGGAGCAACCGTTACGGCATCTACATTCATTTGCTCAAAAAAAGCGCGTGCGTACATGGCCGACGTGTTGCCAATATCGCCGCGTTTGGCATCGGCAATGGTGAGGATGTCTTGTGGCACGGCGGCCAACGTCTGTTCCAGCGTCTGCCAACCTTCACTTCCCAGCGACTCATAAAAAGCCGTGTTGGGTTTGTAAGCCACACACAAATCTGCGGTAGCCTCCATAATGGCACGGTTGAAAGTGAGTACGGGATTGGGTTCGGAAAGCAAATGCGCAGGGATTTTGGTGATGTCCGTGTCCAAGCCCACACACAAATAAGACTGTTTCTTTCGGATTTGTTCGGCAAGTTGCTGGCGATTCATGGCAAATTTTTGTTTTGGGAAAAAATAAAAAAACGCGCTCCTTATCGGAGGCGTTTGTATAAGTTATTTGGAAATGGCAGGCTGATTTTTGAGGAAATAAGATTTAGAAACAAGCAGAGGTGTAGCCACTCGATACTGTAACGTAACAATCTCTTTTTTGTCGTCGAGCAAGCCCAAGAAAGCCGCACCTTCTTGAAATGGTAGCGAAAGTTCGACGGTATGCGATTTGGCTTTGTCAATATCTTCTACCGAAATAATGGCATACTTAGGCAAGTTATAAACAGAATCTCGTTTGTGTGGGGTAAAATCTGGCCAATAGGCTTCTACGTGCGCGGCTCTGTACAAAGACAAATAATTATAAAATTTGGCGGAGTCTAGTGGCTGACTCACCCCCATCAGCTCAAAATGATTGCCTTTGGATAAAATCGTAAAATTATCCTTTGGGCTTTGTGGATACTGCACCGAAATTTTTTGCAAACTACGGGGCGTGCTGGTAAACAAACCACTATAACGCCAATCTGGGAATTCTACTCTGTAATGAATACTAATAAAGCCGTTAAAACTCGGCACATAAGCTACATATGGCGTTTCAGAGCCTTCTAACAAAAAGTAAGAACCCACCAAATCGCCTGGCTCGCCCCCCACATAATACGTTTTTAGTAGTTTTTCGTTTGAATAAATTTCTACTTTTTTATGCCTTGAGGCCATCTCTTTTATCACTACAGGGCGTTCGGCCTTCGCCAAAGGGCGGCGCATTTTTACAGAACGAATCGTTTTGAGCAACAGAGATATATTGCCAGGTTGCGCCAAAATAGAATCGTTAATTGTCCATAAGGAGCTATTAGCTTGCCTTTTTATTGTAAAAGTTTTGCCTGATTTCTCCGAAATAAAGATTTTGGTAATAGAAGCCGTATCGCGCACGGCAAAATCAGCATTCCAATCCTCTACCGTGCTGGTCTTGTTGCTTTTGTTCCATGCCAAATACGCCAAGCCGCCGAGTATGATTACAGCCAAAAAGCCAATAATTATATTTTTATTTTTCATCGCAAGTAAGGAGTTAGTTATGAGTTAAATAAATGCTTTCGTTTTTATTTAAGTTGCAAATATAGCTAAACGCACACGGCAATAACAAAAATTTGGGGCAGGCATTGGCTTTCTGTATCTTTGCGGCATGATGGAGACTACAACCAAGAAAGATATACGCAAGGCCAGCCTTGAAGAGATAAAAACGTTTCTGACCACACACGGCGAGAAGGCTTTCCGTGCCAAACAGATTTATGAATGGCTTTGGCAAAAGTCGGTACAGGATTTTGAGGCCATGACTAATTTGTCGCTCAAAACACGCCAATTGCTTGCCGAACACTTCAGTATCAGGGGCGTAACCGTATCCAAAAGGCAAGTAAGCGCAGACAAAACCGTTAAGTCGGCGTTTCGTCTGCACGACGGGCATTTGGTGGAAGGCGTACTCATTCCCGCCGACGACCGCATGACGGCTTGCGTGTCTTCGCAGGTGGGTTGTTCGCTTACGTGCAAGTTCTGCGCGACGGGCTATATGGACAGAAAACGCAATCTTGACGGCGCAGAAATTTATGACCAAGTCGTACTGATCCGCAATCAGGCCGAAGAACTGTACCAAACGCCGCTGACCAACATCGTGTATATGGGCATGGGCGAACCTTTGCTCAATTATACCGCTGTGTTGGAATCGGTGCGCTACATCACTTCGCCCGAAGGCCTGAATATGGCTCCCAAACGCATTACGGTTTCCACCGCAGGCGTGGCAAAAATGATTAAAAAATTAGGTGATGATGAGGTGAAATTCAATTTGGCACTGTCGCTACACGCTGCCGACGACGTGAAGCGCAACCAAATTATGCCCATCAACGAATCCAATTCGCTGGAAGCACTCAAAGAAGCATTGCAATATTTTTACAAGAAGACGCATAGCCGCGTTACTTACGAATATATTCTTTTCTATAATTTTAATGATACGCTGGAAGATGCCCGCAAGCTCCACGAGTTCACGAAGCACACGCCTTGCAAGGTAAATATCATTGAATACAACCCGATTTCGGAAGCCAATTTTGTGAATACGGACGAAGATTCTTTGGAAAAATTCCGTCGGTATTTGGAAGACAGAGGCGTAATTGTGAACGTGCGCCGAAGCAGAGGCAAAGACATTGATGCTGCTTGCGGACAGTTGGCTGGAAAAGAAAAAAACACAGCAGATACGGCTACGACAGCTTCCTAAATTCTTGATTTTTAAGCAAAAACCCATTCACGTTAGTAAATGCCCATTATTTTAGCCATCGAATCGTCTTGCGACGAAACGTCCGCCGCTGTGATAGCCGACGGCCAACTTCTTTCCAACATCACGGCCACACAAGCCGTACACACCCAATACGGCGGCGTAGTACCTGAGCTTGCCTCACGAGCGCACCAACAAAATGTAGTGCCTGTGGTGGCCGAAGCCTTGCGCGTGGCGGGCATCAGCAAACAACAACTTTCGGCGGTGGCTTTTACACAAGGGCCGGGGCTGTTGGGTGCTTTATTGGTGGGGAGTTCGTTTGCCAAATCGTTGGCGTTGGGGCTGAATATTCCGCTGTTGGGTGTCAATCATATCCAAGCGCATATTTTGTCGCATTTTATCGAAGAGCCGCGCCCTAAGTTTCCATTTTTGTGCCTTACGGTTTCGGGCGGACATACGCAAATCGTGCAAGTAAACGCGCCTTCCGACATCAAAATTCTGGGCGAAACCCAAGACGATGCCGTCGGGGAAGCCTTCGACAAAACCGCCAAACTCATCGGCCTGCCTTACCCCGGTGGCCCGCTGATAGACCGCTATGCCAAAGACGGAAATCCGAAGGCCTTTGCTTTTCCTGTGGTAGAAATGCAGCACCTTGATTTTTCGTTTAGCGGCATCAAAACAGCGTTTATGTATTTTCTGAAAGATAAAAGTGCGGAATTTATCGCCGAAAATAGAAATGATATTTGCGCTTCGGTACAATATACGTTGGTGGAAATCTTGATGCGTAAGCTGCGCAAAGCCGTGCGCGAAACAGGTATTACGGAAGTGGCCATTGCGGGTGGCGTGTCGGCGAACAGCGGCCTGCGCAACGCCCTGACAGCCGAAGCCGAAAAACGACACTGGAATATTTATGTTCCACGTTTTGAGTATTGCACCGACAACGCCGCCATGATTGCCATGACTGCACATTTCTTGTATCAAGAAAATAAAACAGTTGGGCAAAATGCCAGCCCAATGCCTCGCATGACGCTATAAATCAATTAGTTTATCAATAAAATTTTTCTCTAACCGATAAATTGACGTTATGCCGTCAGCTTGTCGGTTTTTTTGTTGGAAATAAAATTCAGAGAAATGCCATTGGATTTGTTGGCTCAATTGCCTGACGCTATTTTTATTCTACCAATAAACCCGATACTTTAGCAAATCAATCAGTCACAAAAATTTGCCCAGACAGAAAATGAAACGCTCGGAACGATACGAAAAACTTATTGCTTACTTTTCGGTGCATCAGCCGCAAGCCGAAACAGAACTTCATTACGAAAATCCGTATCAGTTGCTTGTCGCCGTGATTTTGAGTGCGCAATGCACCGACAAACGCGTAAATCTCACCACTCCCGCCATTTTTGAGCGATTCCCGACGGCGCAAGACCTTGCCGCCAGCAACTACGATGAACTTTTTCCTTACATCAAAAGCATTTCTTACCCCAACAACAAAACCAAACACCTGTTGGGCATGGCCAAAATGTTGGTAGAAGACTTTGGCGGCCAAGTGCCCGACACGCTCGAAGCGTTGCAAAAACTGCCTGGTGTTGGTCGCAAAACTGCCAATGTGATTGTTTCGGTGGTGTTCGGACAGGCAGCAATGGCCGTTGATACGCACGTTTTTAGGGTTTCGCATCGGCTCGGCCTCGTAACCCAAACTGCCGACACGCCATTGGAAGTAGAAAAACAATTGGTCAAGCATTTGCCCGAACAATATGTAGCCGTTGGGCATCATTGGCTCATTTTGCATGGCCGATACATTTGCTTGGCACGCAAACCCAAATGCGAGGTTTGTCCGCTGACTTCGTTTTGTCATTTCTACGAACAACAACAGAAAAAAACACAAGCCTAAAACCATGTTTTTCATTTTATCCAAAATCTTGTATTACGCCATCATGCCAGCCGTTTGGTTGGTGGGCATTGGCCTTTGGGCGGTATTTACACCACGACAAACTACCCGTAAAAAACTATGTTACTGGTGGTTAGCTTTGTTGTTTATTTTTACAAATGAATTTTTGGTCAATGAAATGTTGCTTTGGTGGGAACGCCCAGCCACACCACTCACAGAACTACGCGGCAATTATGATGTGGCCGTAGTGCTTACGGGCATGGCTAACCCCATCGCCGAACCCAAAGACCGCGTACACCTCACGCAGGCCGCCGACCGCATCATGCACACGGTTTGGCTGTATCGTCAGGGGCGCGTGCGCCATATCCTGATTTCGGGCGGTTCGGGTAGCCTCGTAGCGCACGAAGCCGAAGCCCTGCGCTTACGCGAATTGCTCACGCAAACTTGCCTTGTGCCTGACAGCGTTATTACTTTAGACACGCTTTCCCGCAACACGCGCGAAAACGCGCTTTTTTCTGCTAAAATCCTACAAAACAAATTCCCCAATCAAAAATATTTGCTCGTAACGTCGGCATTTCACATGAGGCGTTCGGAAGGTTGTTTTCGGAAAGTTGGGGTCAATTTTACGCCATTTTCGGCAGATATTCGCGCCATTCCGCGCCGTTTTACACCTGATGCGTGGCTTGCGCCTTCGGAAAATGCCTTAGGCAAATGGCACACTATTATCCACGAAATAACGGGCTATCTCACTTACAAAATCGTGGGCTATTGCTAACGCAAAAATATTCTGCTCAAAATACACGGAATAAATTACAGGGCTATTCCTCCGAATGTATATTCTTGTTATTTTTGCTGTATATTTATTCTGAATTAAGAGTAATTAAAAACTACCAACAGAATATTATTTCACCAAAATACCAATATACCAAATCAAAGCACTGTTCTTATGCAAAAGGAAAAAGTTTTAGTAATCGGAGCTTGCGGACAGTTAGGCTCTGAACTAACGCTTGCATTACGCCAAGTTTATAGCGATGCCCAAGTGTTAGCCACCGATGTAGTGCCACCCAGTGCCGAACTTCTCGTAAGTGGCCCATTTGCACAGTTAGATATTCTTGACCGCGAAGCATTTTTCGCACTCGTGGACAAACACCAATTCACCCAAATTTATCATTTGGCCGCGATTCTTTCGGCCAATGCCGAGCGCAATCCTGCCTTTGCTTGGAAGCTCAATATTGATGGGCTAATGAACGTGCTTGACGTAGCCAAAAGCCGTGATTTTGTAAAGAAAATTTATTGCCCAAGTTCAATCGCTGTGTTTGGCCCACACACACCAACCAACGACACACCGCAGTTTACGGTGATGGACCCCAACACGATTTACGGCATTACCAAACTCGTGGACGAGAGACTTTCTGAATATTATTTCCAAAAATTCAATGTGGACATCAGAAGCCTGCGTTATCCTGGCCTGATTAGCTACAAAACGCCTCCAGGCGGCGGCACTACCGACTACGCCGTAGATATTTATTACAAAGCCATTCAGGCTGGTCATTACGACTGTTTCTTGCGCGAAGACACGTCTTTGCCGATGATGTATATGCCCGACGCCATCAAAGCAACGTTGGATTTGATGCACGCCGACAGCGACAAAGTAAAAATCCGTTCGAGCTACAATCTTACGGCCATGAGCTTTACGCCTACGCAAGTGGCCGAGAGTATCCGTCAACATATTCCGTCGTTTACGATTAGCTACGCGCCTGATTTCCGCCAACAAATCGCTGATTCGTGGCCAAATAGCATCGACGACACGGCAGCACGCCAAGATTGGGGCTGGAAACCAAGCTACGATTTGGAAGCCATGACCGCCGATATGCTCAAAAATTTACGTGAAAAATTACGAGTAGATACTATCGCCTCTGTCTCGGTAAAATAAAAATAAAAAGGCGTTGAGACACTAAATTTCTCAACGCCTTTTCTTTTATTCAAATTCTAATAGTACGGGACAATGGTCGGAATGTTTGGCTTCTGGCAAAATAACACTGCGTTTTAGGCGGTCGGTCATGGCTACCGTCGCAATGTTATAATCAATTCGCCAACCCAAATTTTTGGCGCGTGCGCCTGCCCGGTAGCTCCACCAAGTGTAATGATGCGGTTCTTGATTAAAAACCCGAAACGTATCCACAAAGCCTTTCTCCAAAAAAGCATCAAACCAAGCGCGTTCTTCTGGCAAAAAACCCGACGAATTAGCGTTGGATTTGGGGTTATGAATGTCTATGGCTTTATGGCAAATATTATAATCGCCGCTAATAATCAAGTTCGGATATTGTTGGGCAAGTTGCTGGGCATAAGGCAAAAAATCGTTGAGCCATTCAAACTTAAATTGCTGACGCTCTTCCCCACTCGACCCCGAAGGCATATACACACTCATTACCGAAAAATCCTCAAAATCAACGCGTAATACACGGCCTTCAGCATCATAACGCGCCATTCCACAACCATATTCTACATTTTTGGCAGGAATTTTTGTAAAAATAGCCACGCCGCTGTAACCTTTCTTTTCGGCAGGGAAAAAATAAGCCTCATAGCCCATTTCCGCCAAAACATTAGTGTCGAACTGTTCGGGCGTTGCTTTTATTTCTTGCAAACAAATAATATCAGGACTGACGGCGGCGAGCCAATCCCAAAAACCTTTGGTAATGGCGGCGCGTATGCCATTTACGTTATAAGTTACCAATTTCATGGCGGAAGTAATCTATTATATGGATTTTCAAAAATTTCTCTTGTTCGGCCAGCGTGAGTAATGGCGTTTTTTTGAGTGCGACCCAATGCGGCCAACCGTCCTTGTCGTGGCCTTCAAATTGGTAATAGCCCGAACGTTCCAACACAACACAAGTGCCAATATGCATGAGGTCTTGTTTTTGTTCTTTGGAAAAATGCAAAGCACCTTTACCAAGCTCCTGCACGCCAATCAGGAACAAAGCGGCATTCAAATCGGGCTTTTTGCCTGTGAGTTGTCGGATATAATGCTCGACACGTCCCCAGTCTTGGTCTATATCGTCGGTATGTAACATCTGGATTTTGAGTTAAATTGAAACAAGCAAAGAACCCGCAAACCTACGCGTTGGTTCTTGAAAAACAAAAAAGCACATTTCATTGCCTGTTTGGGATAGACAATGAAATGTGCGAAACAACCTTTTAGACAAAAATAACTTGTTATAAAGTTGTAGCTACTTGGCTATTATTGTAATTGCGGGAGTAGCTAAAAATCTTGTCAAGAACCGACGGTCGTGGTTCATAACTAATTTGTTTACACTCATTTTGGAGCTGCACAGCCTCTTCATAGAATTGGCGAAGCTCGTCATTTTCGGCCATGGCGGCCTTTAATAGAGTAGTTTCTTCGGCTGAAGTTTCGTTATAAACGAGCCTTAGAATATCATCCTGAGTAAATGTTTTGGTCATACCTAATACTATTTTGTTGCATATACTTGCGCAGATTAATCAGCGCGTATCGCATACGGCCAAGGGCAGTATTGATACTAACGCCTGTCTCCTCAGCAATTTCTTGAAAGCTCATGCCTACGAAATGACGTAGTATAAGCACTTCGCGTTGTGCTTCGGGCAAACGATTGATCAGTTGTCTCAGATGATTTTTGGTATCTCTCTTAATGTGCAGATCTTCGGCAGAGTCCTCATCGAACCCAATACCGTCCCAAAGATTACTACCATCTTCAAGCACGATGCTTGGGTAACGTTTTTCTTTGCGGAAATAATCAATTGCCATATTGTGTGCAATGCGTAGCACCCAAGGCAAAAATTTCCCCTCCTCGTTATAGCGATTCTGCTTTACGACATCTACTACTTTGATAAATGTTTCCTGCAACAAATCTTCTGCAATGTATCTATCTTTCACAATCAAGTAGATAGTTGTGTATATCCTTGATTTATGACGAGTTACCAATTGGACAAAAGCCTCCTCATTACCATTTTTATAAAGGTTCAGGAGCGTTGCGTCATCACGAAGCTCAACTTTTTTCATTGTACGTTTACATTTGATTAACGTAGAGCTTTATACCATAGTATGCAGGGGGGATAGTTTATTTTTATGATTCATTACAAAGGTAAGAAACGGTTTCGAGAAAAACAATACCGCCTACTACATTTGCTTTAAAAATATTTGCCATTTATCAATAAAAAACAATGTTTATTAGGCTAAATTACCGTTCGCCCAATAAACATTGTTTTTATGTAAAGAAATCCAAAAGCAATTTTTGTGCTTGCTCAATTATGGATTATTAGACAATTGCTTTTCCATGTCTGCCAACATTTCGTATTTGATACGAAGTTTGCGACGTAAGTTGCTGATTTTCGCGTACAAAGCCTTGTTTGGCGGCAACGCTTTTTCTTCCAAAGACAAAGCTTCAAACACACGAATGTTCGCGTTATATTCAGCTTCATCTTTCTTAATCAAATCTTGTACTACCGATATTTTGATAGACAACTGCTCTCTAAGCGGCTTGCTTTTAATGAAATGACTACGCTCAAAGGCTGCTTTTTGTACGTTGTTCAGTTCCTGAACGCGGTCTGTAGCTGTCAAGAAACGTTCGTTTGTTTCATTTTTGAACGGAGCAGGCAAAATACCCGTATTGCGCCATCTGAACTGCAACGCTTTTGCTTTCTCCACAGCCGTACGCAAATCTATCCCCAAAAGAGCTTCTGCCTCGTTGATAAGCTCCATTTTTTGGTCAAAAATAGCTTGATATTCGGCTGGCAATACTGGACGTGGTGGCTGTATAGGTTGGCGCGGTGCCGAAGAGCGTTGTTGATAACCGCCGCTACTTCGTTGTTGGCCTCCGTCTGGGTTATACGGACGCGGTGGTCTGCTGCCTCCGCTATTACCATCAGAGCGATAGCTTCCTCCACCCAAAATACCTGTTGCTTCTTCGCGTTTGCGTTTAGCAATTTTCAGGTTACGGAAAATATCTTTTTTGAAACGGCCAAATTTTGCCCAAAGTGGCTCAAATTGCTCTTTAGGCACAGGCCCAACCGTTTTCCATTCTTCCTGCAAAGCTCTTACAGCTCTTACAGCTTTGCCGATATGCGCGTCCATACGTGCGTGTGGCTCGATACCCGCAATAAGTTCTTCATATTTTTTAACACGCTCTTCGATAAGCCTTGCTCTTTCATCAAAATAAACTTTACGTTTATCAAAGAAAGCGTTTAGTACATCGGTAAAGCGTTGTTCTATTTCTTCTTCTTGCTCTTTGGCTACTGCGCCAGTTTTGAGCCATTTCGATTTGATTTCTTTTAATTTTTCAGAAACACCCTTCCAGTCGCCATCGTTGCCGAGTGCCTCTGTTTCTGCAATCAAAGCCTGCTTAATCTCCAAATTCTTTTGGCGATTCTGAACAATAAGATTCTGAAGTGTAGTTTCCGCCTCGTCCAAACGAACAAAGAGCGTAGGGAAATCTCCCAACGCATCAAATTTCTCCATTTGTTGGCGCAAGTGGATTAGCTTCATCAAGTAAGAACCCTTGTTTTGAGCAGTTTCAATATTCTCAATCAAAGCGTTTACTTTGTTTTCGATGATGCTAAATCTGTTTACGAAATACGCTAAGGCAGCCTCTTCGGTCTCTTTCACCTCGCCTATTTGTCTTTCAGGTAAGTGTAGGAAGGCGTTCAAATACACTTTACCATCTCGTACAAATCCAAAATCATTGGATTTGCCCGCTTGTGATGTAGTTCCCATTGTTTTTTAATGATAATCAAAAATAACACAAATTTACTATTCTACCCTTCTTGGGTTCGAATTGATAACCTTAGCATACAGCATGGTTTGGCCAAAGTTAAAAAAAATTCTAAATAAACATGAGGAAAATTCAGTAAAAAGCAAATGAAAAGTAAGATTTTGTTATCGTTCTGAGCATTTTTTTTATAACACTGTATTTTAGTTCTTCTTCACAGCTAACTCAGAATTCTACGTGCCCCAATAAACGTATTTAATCTAAAAGCATCAAAATCAGGGGCTTGCTCGTCAAGGCTATTTACTTTTACACGACCTGCCGCATGGATATATTTCCAGTCTCCCATGTAAATCGCTACGTGTGTGGCACGCTTATCGGGGCGATCGCTAAAAAACAACAAATCGGCAGGCTGCAAATCATTTACTTTCACTTCAGTGCCTTGCATTATTTGCTGCGAGGCATCGCGCATCAGCTTTACCCCATTCATTCCAAAAACAATTTTGGTAAAGCCGCTGCAATCTATGGCCTTCGGCGAAGTACCACCCCACAAATACGGCAAACCTTTGTATCGAAACGCCTCTGCAATGATATTTGCGGCAATTGGCTTTGTTACAGAATTTTGCCATTGCTGGAACAATTGAGCTTCCTGCGGCAATATATAAGCCTGATAACCAGATGGATAAGCTATACGCCAATAGTTCGCATTTTGTTCGATTAGCTCAAAAACATTGCCTCGTACTATGTCCCCTACCCGATTGCTACCCCACTGCGGCAACTCCAACGCCCACGAATATTCAGGCAAAACAATTACTTTGGGCACTTCGAGCCAACGCTCCAAGTCCGTATCTTTCAGCAAAGTAATAGAATCTTCTTCCACCCACGCGATGTAGTCGTCTGGGGTTTGCACACGCCACCAACCCTTTTCGTGTTGCCAAACCTTGACAAAAGTTCCTTGCAAGGCTTGCGAAGCCAATTCGGCACTATGCTTCGGCTGCGTACGCAAATTAGCCACCGAAACATTTATTAAAGCTCCCGCATATTGCTGCGCGGGCAAGTCGGGCAACAATTCCACTTCATTGAAATATAAAGCGGGATAGCCCGTATGTATTCTATAAAAAAACTCGCGATAGGCTTCGGGCAGATTCGTGCAGCCACGTAGCACCAACACCGAATTTTCTAAATAAACATTAATGTCAAAAAGAGCCGTACGCGAATCTGGCGCGTAGGTATTTTTAATATCCGAGATAATATCTGTAAACAAACTCATAGGATTGCCACAATATGATATAAACTTTTAAGAACTATTTGGCTACAAAAAAAGCCTTTCTTTTTGAAGGAAAGGCTTTTTTTAGTATAAAAAGCGTTAATTTCTCTTAGAAAAACTTGATGCGTTCGTCTTTAATTTTTGCGAGGTCTTTCACAGCCTCAAACAACGAATAAGAAACGCGACCATTTACTCTTTGCTCAATTTGCGACTTGTACATATTGTAGTCCGCAATTTCTGGAGCTGCTGTAACTTTCACGCGAGTCAAAATAACTACACCGCTTTCGCCAGCAAATGGTTTAGTACGGTCACCGTCTTTTTTCAAACCAAAAGCACGACCAACCGCCGCAGGGTCGTAACCAACTTCAGCGATAGAAGCACCAGACATCGTAACGTCAGGAGCAGTGTTTACAATAGCACCAGGGTATTGTTTTGCCAAATCTTCCAAGCTACCATTACCACTAAGTTTGGCAATGATTTGTTCTGCTTTTTTCTGCTTACGAACTTCAGCCGTAATCACATCACGAACTTCGTCAAGAGAAGCAGTACCTTCTTCTTGAGATTTGGTAAGAACAGCTACTACATAACGGTCTGTAAACTCTTGCAAGTCGGCAGCATCACCCACTTTTGCATCATTGAAAGCCCAACGAACAAGGCCGCGAGCATCTTGAATGTCATTCACGTTGTAAGAAGTTGGTTGTACAGTAGCAACCATTTTCGACAAAGTTGGTGTCTTTTTGACAGCTTCGGCCAATGCTTCAGCACTTGTAATTTCTACACGGAACTGGCTTGCACGTGCATAGATTTCGTCTTTGGTTTCGTCGCCAGCCGTGATGTTGCGTTGAATAGTTACAACTTTGAATTTCTGATTTGTTTTTGGCTCAGTGATTTTTACGATGTGATAACCAAATTCAGTTTCTACCAAGTTTGGCGTAAGGCCTTTTTTAGTAGCCGAGAAAATCGCTTTTTCAAATGCTGGCACCATGCGGCCTTCTGGGAACCAACCCAAATCGCCACCTTGTGGAGCTGTACCGTCGCTGCCGTGTGTACGAGCTTTTTCTGCGAAATCAGCACCGCCTTTAATTTCTTTCAAAACACCTTCTGCTTTTGCTTTCACTGCTTTTTTCTCTTCATCAGATTTGCCGCGAGTATCGAACAAAATGTGACTTGCACGAGCAGAAAAAGCACCTTCGTTGCTTACACTCAACACTTTGTAAAGTGCATAGCTACCGCCATTTGCATAAGGACCATATACTTGACCTGTTACGATTGCGCCAGCTTGTGCCGAAAGTTCAGCAGGCAATTCGTTAATAGCATAGCTACGCAACACGCTCGGAACGTCTGATTTTGCTTTTGCGAAAGCTGTATCGTTTGTAGCGGCTGCAAATTGCGCTTTAGTTTCTTCCAATTCTTTCAAGAAGAATGCGCTATCTTTTGCGTTTGGTTCTATACGGAACTGCACGTATTCAAGCGTGCGAGTAGATTGTGTTTTGTATTTTTCTTTGTTTTTATCCAAATACGCTTTCAACTCTTCGTCAGAAACTTTGATAGTGCTATCCACCACCATTGAGAAAGGCACATACAAGAATTTAACTTCTGCTTTTGTGGCTTGGCCTTGATACTCGCGTTGCGCTTCGGCTTTAGTCACGTAGTTTGAGCTTTTGAAAAGAGCTTCGTATTTGGTACGCATACGGTCTTGAGGCAAACGAGCGTCAAAGTTATCCCAACGTAAACGGTCAAGCGGTTGTAATTTATCGTAATTTTTGAGGTATTGTTTTACCAGCGTTACGTCAAACTGATTCGTTTGCGGATTTACGAAAGCCTGACGAACCGCAGGGTGAATATTATTACCTTGCACCATATCCACTACTTCTTCTTCTGTGACCATAATCCCCGCATCTTCGTAGTGTTTTTCCACAGCGTTTGCTTGGATAAGCTGATTCCAAGCCTGTTCGCGCAACTGAGAGCGTTCTGCTTCCGTAGGCGTTTTATTTTGTTGAAGGGTATAATCTCTTTCTGCAACCTCAATTTCTGCTTGATAGTCTTTGAGCTTGACGGTAGAACCACCTATTTCTCCAACGTTTTGTTTGTCTGCAAAAAAGATGGAGTTGTTCCCAAAGAACATATCACCTCCCACAATGAAAAGTATGAGGCCGACTGCGACAACGCCAACAGCCAATCCTGATTTTTCTCTAATTTTGTTTACTAATGCCATTATACCGAATAACTTATTTGCGTAATTTTTTAAAGAGGCGCAAAATAATAGGTTTTAAGCCGAAAATCCAAAACAAACAAGCTATGCGTTGCAAAGTTCTTAGCGGATTATGCGGTTTTGAAATAATTTAATCCAACACAAAAAGTCAAAACCTAAATAAAACACTCTATTTCAGAGTGTTAAATGAAAATATAAAAAACAATGTTATTTTTTAATCACACGATATTTTTTCAAAAATCGTAGCTCATTGAATGTATTTATTTCCCAAAAAATGTTGTGATAATTCGTTTCTGGCAACGATTTCAGCTCCGCCAACGACATAAATTTCACTTGCGAAATAATATTTTTCGGTGTTTCGGGGTCAGAACCTACCCGAATCTGGCCGCCAATTATTTTTACTTCAAAGAAAAGCTCCACCGCGTGCAGGCCGTCGGCAAGGTGTTCATTTACAAAAAGTAAATCCAAGACTTCTATTTGCAAACCAACTTCTTCCACAAATTCACGCGTCAAGGCCTCGTGTGCCGACTCGCCAAACTCCAAACCGCCACCCGCAGGCGACCACCAAAGTCCGTCCGTCGCAATGCCTTCATGCCCGATCAACAGCAATTCGGTTTCGTCTGCCGAAAAACACAGCCCACAAACCCGTACACGCGTGCGGCCACCATACACCACTTTTAGAGCTGCCTCCATTATTATCGGATAGAATCTTTTGCCAAAACAAATTTGCTCTTTGGCTTTGATACTGTTACCACTGGCGCAGCCTTTAGACATTTCTCCGTAGTAACTTTTTGTGTATTAGTGCTTTGCACCACTTCTTTTTGGTGCGAAAGCCAGCTCAAAGAGCAAACCAGCGAGAATATATAAAAGACTTTCATAACGATTAAGATTGTTTTTGATGATTTAATGATGCAAAGCTAATACAAAACCATGTACTATGCAATACAAAGTACATGGTTTTGGAAAATATTTTTTGTTGGCCAGTAGCTTGCCGTCTGTTTTTACAAAAAATATCCCTTATAAAATCGCGTTTTGTATCTTTGGAAAATTTGTACAAAAATGAAAAAGGTTGGGCTTTGGGTCTGTTTAATGCTTTGGTCTGCAATAACTTGGGGACAAGTTACGGCCTTGCGTTGCCAGAAAATACGCCTAAGTAGTACCCCTTTTTGCGTGGACTCAACCGCCACCATCGTTCCCAACTCCGTACAAATCAGCCACGCGGACAGCAGTCTGAAAGCGCATTACAACCTCAATTCCAATACGTTATATTTTTCTGGAAATTTTAAAGAAGGCGATTCTGCACAAATTTGTTACCGAATTTTTCCGCTACTGCTCACCAAAGAATATTTCAACAGAGATATGAAGCAGTACAGCCAACACATTAGTTACACGGATTACGGCAAAGGAAAAACGCAGCTGCCACCCGCCGAACGCAAGCAGGAACTTATTAACACACCGAATTTGCAGAAAACGGGCAGCATTACACGCGGTTTGTCGTTGGGCAACACGCAAAACGCTTTTGTTAATTCGGCTCTCAATTTGCAAATTGACGGACAACTTTCTGACAATCTGAAACTTACTGCTGTCATTTCAGACCAAAGTATTCCATACCAACCGCAAGGCAACACGCAGCAACTCCGCGAGTTTGACCGCGTGTATGTGCAATTGGCCACGCCCAAAACCAAATTGTTGGCGGGAGATATTGTGTTGCAGCA
The DNA here is from genome assembly GCF_900112255.1 of Flexibacter flexilis DSM 6793. Classification (NCBI taxonomy): domain Bacteria; kingdom Pseudomonadati; phylum Bacteroidota; class Cytophagia; order Cytophagales; family Flexibacteraceae; genus Flexibacter; species Flexibacter flexilis. The sequence continues at coordinate 131,183 of NZ_FOLE01000006.1, read as the reverse complement.
ATTGCCCGAATCTTATTTTTTGAGATACTATAAAAATGTACAAGGCGGTTCGCTGAGCACCCAATGGAGTGACAGCAACAGCCACGCGGAAACCAGCATTGCGGCGGCTGTGTCGAAGGGCAAATTTTATTCGGATAGCGTGTCCGTTTCGGAAGGCGTGCAAGGGCCATACCGCCTTAAAGCTCCTTCTAATGAGATATTTATCGTTATTTTGGCTAATTCTGAAAAGGTATATCTGGACGGGCAATTGCTCAAACGCGGCTTTAATTTTGATTATGTGATTGATTACAATCAAGGCGAAATCACGTTCACGAACAATATTTTGATTACGCGTTACTCGCGCGTGCGCGTGGATTTTGAGTACGCCGAGCGCAATTACAATCGCAGTATTATGATGGCTTCACACAAGCAAACGATTGGCGATTTGTCGTTTTTTATGAACCTTTACCAAGAAGCCGACAACCCAAACCGCCCTTTAAGTTTTGAGCTAAATTCCGAAACCACGCAACTACTTTCGAGCATCGGCGACCACCTCGACCAAGCCATTATCAGCGGGGCTACGCGCCAAACCACTTACACGGAAGGCCAGATTTATTATACCAAAATCCTTGCGCCAAGCGGCACAGATTCCATTTTTCAGTACACGAGTCAACCCGCCGAAGGTCAGATTTTTTATCAGGTTATTTTCAGCGATGCAGGCGAAGGAAAAGGCAGTTATCAACTTCAAAACAGCCTCGTGAATGGCAAAATTTATGAGTGGGTGGGTGAAGGTTTAGGCCGTTATATTCCTGCAAGACAGATAATTACACCTAAGAAAAAAACAATGTCGTCGTTTGGAGGGCAGTATAATTTGGATAAAAATTGGCAAGTATTCGGGGAAATGGATTTTTCGCAAAACGACCTCAATCGCTATTCGCAAGAAAATGCCGAAGACGACAAAGGCCGTGCTTACAAAATTGGAGTTAGTCTCAAAGACAAGAAGTTAAGCAGAAAAATGCGTCTTCATTCTAAAATTTACTGGGAAAATTTAAGCCAAAATTTTAGCCCAATAGACCGTTTCAGAACCGTAGAATTTGACCGCAATTGGACAAGCAACACTACCACACAGGCCACCGACAGGCTGTTGGCTCTGCAAACACAATTACTTGATTCGAACCAAAATTCATTTCAGTACGAAGGACTTTACCGACAAAAAGGCGCAATCGTGAACGGTTGGCAGCAAAACATTTCCATCAATACTAATCCTAAAAAACACTTTGGCGCAACGGCAACAGGATTTTATTTGCTCAATAACACTACTGACGGGCAAACGCATTGGTATAAATTGGGACTTAATCCGAGCTACAAAAACAAATGGTTTACAGGTATTTATAGTTATAACACTGAAAAAAATAGGCTATTGGACAAAGCCAATGATGCGGTTCTTTCGTCGGTAATTTATTTTGATGAACATCGTTTTAGCCTTCAAAATCCAGAAAACAGCAAAGATTTGCTGTTCAATCTGTCGTATTCGTGGCGCGCCGACCAAACACCACAAAACGGCAGTTTTCGGAAATCCACGCAAGCCAACACCCTCAACGCAAGTTTTACGAAGCAAACCAAAAAGCAAAATAAAGTTGTTTTAACACTGACTTACAGAACTTTAGATAATTATTTAACCGAAAATATTGCCCAAGAACAAACACTGATGAGCCGCGTAGATTGGACAGGCGATTATCTGAGAAGGCACATTCGCAGCGAGTTGGTGGTGAGCACTTCTACGGGGCAAGAGCTAAAGCGAGAATATCAGTTTGTGAAAGTGGCCACACTCGGCGAAGGCACGCACCAATGGATTGACAGCAATGGCGACGGCGTTGCGCAAATAGATGAGTTTGTGGAGGCGCAACTCACACAAGACCGCCAATATATCAAGGTTTTTGTGCCTACGAACGAATATGTGCCTGCCTATCAAGGGAAATGGGTTTATAAAGTCAATGCCCAGATGCCGCAAAAATGGCGCAATTCGGCCAATAAATTCAAATCGGTTGCCAGCCTGTTTTCGTTGAATACGGCACTTTCGGCAGACCGAAAAATCACAGCGGGTTCGGCTTTAGAACGCTTTACACCTTTGGGCAATCTGCCCGAAGCGCAATTACTTTCTGTGCAACAAAGTTGGCGAAACGTGCTATTTTTCAATAGGTCATCACCGAGTTTTGGAGGCGATTTGACGTGGCTACAATCCGCCCAAAAACAACTTCTTACCAGCGGCTTTGACAATCGACAGAACATGGAGTGGCGGCTGCTGATGCGCGGAAACCTAAACCGTTATTTTAATTTACAAGCAACACTACAAGACAATCTCCGCAAAGTCTCTTCAGATTTTCAGACACTCCGAAACTACACCATCAAGCACCGCGAAATAAGCCCAGAACTTGCCTTTCAGCCCAGCCCAACCTTGCGCATAAGCATTTCGGGAGCTTATGCACAAAAGGATAATCAGCGGGGCAATGAACAAGCAACGCTGCAAAAAATCGGTACAGATTTGAAATGGAGTCAATTTTCCGAAAGAAATTTTCAGTTTGGAATTAAATATACGCAGATTCGATACAACGCCCTCAACAATACGCCATTGGCTTACGAAATGCTCGAAGGGCTTACACGCGGCCAAAACTTCACTTGGCAAGGTAACTGGCAGCAACGTTTGAGCAATGGCCTACAACTGCAAATCAGCTACGAGGGGAGGCGTTCGGAAAGTCAAAGTACCGTACACATCGGGCGTGTGCAACTAACAGCATTATTCTAAAAACAAAAAAGAAGCACCCTTTTTCGGAGTGCTTCTTTTTTGTTGCAATGAAATATAATTAGTTCTTGAGAACGTCCACCCAACCTTTAGCGGTGCGGTTCAATTGTTTGTCTTCAAGGTAATAGAAGTAAGTACCTTGTGGCAATTGCGAAGCGTCCCAATCATTTCTGTAGCTGCTGCTTTCATAGACCAAGTTACCCCAACGATTGTAAACTTTCAAAGTAAGTTCTGTTGACCAACCACTGAAACGGAAGCCATCATTTTTGTAATCGCCGTTTGGTGTGATAATGTTCGGGATAATGAACGGAACAACTTTAATTACTTGAGTATAAGTCTTCACACAGCCATTCAACGAAAGTTTTTTGGCAATAGCTGTCGTTGTATCCATTACCGACAACGTTGTAAAATAATACGTTGTATCAGCCAACGAAGGAGTGCTGTAAATATGTACAGAATCTTTAGTAATAGTAAACTCTGTTGGAGGCGTTGTTGGGTCTCCGAAGTTCCAAGAATATTTCACTCTTTGGCCTTCCGAAGTATTTGTATAATGCACAGTAAGAGGAGCAGCACCATACAAAGTATCCACAGTAAACTTAGGAGCGATTGAATCACCAACAAAAATAGTAGTAGAAGCTTTTACCTGGCAATCACGAGAGTTGGTAATTGTTAAGGTATAAATATCTGTAGTGTCAAGTGATGCTTCAAAAGTTGGCGCAGTGCTCAATGTTTTTGTACGATTATTTCTTGAAGTCCATTTATATTTTAATGTCTCTCCAGGAGTTGCAGTAATAACAGGTTCTAATAGCTTTTTTACATTCTTACCACCATAACAAACTGTATCATTTGCAGGCATTGTGAGCAAAGGTAAATCTGCCAAGCGAACAGGTACTGAAGATGAATCCTTACAACCACCTAACAAAGAAGCAATCACTTTATATTGCGAGTAAGTAGTCGAAGTTGGTATAAAAGAGTAGCTAGAAGTAGTAGCTCCTGGTATTACTACATCGTCTTTTTTCCAAATATAAGTGTAAGTACCAGACAAAGTTGTATCAGCTCTTAGTGTCACTACTGTATTAGGACAAACCGCAGAATCGCCTGATAAATAAACCGTAGTACCCAAGAACGGCTTAATAGTAAATGGCAAGCTATCCAATCTTACGTTATTTTCACAAATATCTTTGATTGTTTTTCTGATAAAAAGCTGATAAGTAGAGTCAACAAAAGCTGGCGTAAATGTAAGTTTATATGTTTGCGATTGACCGTCATCACTACAATCAGCTGCACTAAAAGGCGTTACACTTAAAATAGTATATGGAGGGTTCGCTCCTTTAATTTCAAACTTAGATGCCTTCACAGAGTCACATCTTACAGGAGAATCAAAGCTAAATACTACACTGTTATTAACACAAGTAGGTGTCTGCGTAATTGCAGAAATAGAAATTGTATCTTCACCTGGCACGATATCCGCCGCATCAGCATGTAACGGATCTGATGGATCTGCAAAAGTGATGGTATAGCCCATAAGATTTGCTAGCTCAGTTCCTCCTGTAAAGTTATCCACTGCTAAAACATAGTACTCCCCTACATTTACTGTTTTGGTTCTGTTAAAACGCGAACCACCAGCCCCTTGCACATCAACTTGCTGAGTAGTAGAAGTTTCATACATACCTGTCTCACCATCCTGCGAAGAATAGTTACAGCTAAATTGCCAAGAAAGATTATTTTTAATTTGCGCACAAATCGATGCTGTATTTTGCTGACCTGCGGGCAATTTAAATACAGCCCAATCATAATCAGTATCACCGTTACTTGTAGCAGTAACGTCCAATGGCTTAATTTTGAATTTTAATTTACCAGATTGGGATACTTTAAACACATACCAAGTAGTATTTCGTTCATTGGAACTCAAGCAAGATCCTGTTGATATTTCGCCAGGGATAGCACCAGGACCACAAATAGAGCCAGTTGGGTATGTAGTCGATAATTGACAAAGAGCAATGGCTCCTTTACAGTCTTGAGAAGGCTTCGGAACATAAGTAGCAGAAGCACACGTTGTCTGGCTATATACCTTCGCCCAGCCTAATAAAAATAAGAAAAGAAAAGTAATATTGTATTTCATGATAGTTGACAGTGAAAAGGTTTTTATTTACGGTAAGTTACTGTTTGGATAGCGTTTGCCATTGAGATATTTATAACTCCTGTTGTTTTTTCTAAAACATCAGATGGTAGCTCAACTCCTAAGTTTTTCAAATCAATGGTAGCATGGAGGCTATAAGAATAATTTTTCTTTGCATCTGCGCTTACAGTCATAGGTATTTGCACAGAAGTATTAGCTCCAGCCACCGACAATGTACCATTCATCATGACTTTTTTAGATTGGCTAGCCGCAGGCATCGTAAAATTAGCGGGCAAAGGAGATTTGAACTCTATTACAGCAGATTTTTCACTGTTCATGCGCAACGCATTAATAAGTAATACTTTTTGCTCACTATCAGGCATATCCATTACAAATGTATAAGACTTCGCATAAAAATTCACTGATTTATTCTCCATATTAAGGTAGAAGGTAACAGCCTTACTCTCATAGTTATAAGTCTCTGTTTTACCTTGTAAGGAAAGCTGAGCTTTGTTTCTTCTCGTATCAGTTTGTGCGTGCGCTTGCACTACCACACAGCACATTAGTATAATAGCTGCGAAAAAAGATTTTAAATTTTTCATCAAAAGGAGTTTTGTTAGTTTAGAAAAAACATAATATTGGCTGTAAATATAGTAAATTTAGTAGTTCGTTCGGTAGTATCCCCTCAAAGAATCACACACACACACTGCGGTAAAAAGTAGAATATTTTACAATAATTGGTTTTCTGGGTAATAAAAATAATTATATCCTGTATCGTAAAATATTGTTTTAAATAATTGAATTATTCAGAATAATATTTTTTTGCCATAATTTCAAAAAAGAATCATGTTTCAATATTTTATCGCTCAAAAATACAATTACACAAACTATGATTTTGACAATACCCTTCTATAAAAAATAAACAACTAGTTGGCTTTTACCGTTTCTATAATCAAATTATGATTTGTATAAATGCAAATATCCGCAGCAATATGAAGACTTTCGCGCACTATTTCTTCTGCGGACATATGTGGCGCGTGTTTTTTTAGGGCTAAAGCGGCGGCTTGCGCATACATACTTCCCGAACCAATTGTAGCAACACCATTGTCTGGTTCTAGTACATCCCCCGTTCCCGAAATAATCAAAACTTCTTGTGCGTCCGCGCAAATCAACATCGCTTCCAACTTACGTAGATAACGATCTGTGCGCCAGTCTTTAGCCAACTCAATTGCGGCGCGTTTCATATTCCCGCGATATGCGTTTAGCTTTTCATCGAAGCGATCTAAAAGTGTAAAAGCATCCGCCGTAGAACCCGCAAAACCAGTTACAATTTTTCCGTCATGCAGTTTTCGGATTTTCTTAACATTACTTTTAGCTACAGTATTATTCATTGTAGCCTGACCATCAGCACCAATAGCCACTTGACCATTATGCACAATGGCCACTACCGTAGTAGATTTTATGATAGGTTTTAATTCGTTCATTATCAATTCTGGGTAAGAAATAACATTGTATCAACACCATCAGCGTAATCAGCAAGCAAAGGAGATTGAGCTTTTCCGTACTTAACAATTCGCTGAAAATCAATTATTTTATTCGTAACTACACACTGAATTTTGGATTCAAGAGCCGTAATTTTATCTAATAAATCTTGTTCGTTGGCATAACGTTCGTAATATAACACTGATACAGGCGAAACTAGTTCTTGTGATTCAGCTACCACTAAAAAACCCGTATCTAAATGTGGCGTTCTATTTACCAAATAAATAGATTTATTGTAATCATAATTATTATGGTATTTGTGGTGATTTTGAACGTATGAATATACCTCTTGCGCGGCCAAAAAGGGGACTAAATCATAGCTTTCTGGAATAAAAATCTTAGAAACATTCCTACAACCCAAGCCATAGTAAGTAAAAATATCCGAACCTAATTGCTGAAGTTCCTCTTCCGTTTCAGTGCCTGTAAGAATCGCGACGGAAGTTCTATTTTGTCGAATAATATTTGGTTTTTTACCAAAATAATGAGAAAAATACCGCGCAGAATTATCACTGCCTGTCGCAATAATTACATCAACATCATTAAGGCGTTCGGCAATATGTGTACGCGCGGCCATTTCTGGGACTAACTCCGCCAATTTTGTTACCAACCAATGCATCAATACAGCGTCTAATGCACTTAATTTAAGATACGCCTGATGGCCAGCCAATACCACACACAGCCAATCATGAAAACCCACAGCAGGAATATTTCCAGCCATTACTACACCAACTTTCCTATCTGTGAGCTTCTCGCTTATAGGATACTTGCTCGCCCAATGCTCCAAATCTGAAGTATTTAGCATTTGCCCTATATTGACTAACGCCGTCGTTACACTTTCTATCGTAAACCAATTATTGGCATTTTGAGCACGCCAAGCCAGTGAATGTAATTCGTCTTCAGCAATGTTTTGCAAATATGTTCCCAACTGCGCAAATGCCTCAATTCTCTTTTGTACCGTCATTTTGTGATAGCTACTTAAATTATGCAGCAAAAGTAATATTTCTGCTTTAGTCAATAATTAAAAATATAAAATAAGGCCACTAAAAATAGCATGACTTTATTAAAACAATTTCAAGAAATCAGCGTCTTCTATCGAAAATCAGAATTAAACAAAATAAAAATTTGAAAATCACCATACAACACTAGATATACTAAAAAGATATTTTGCCTATCGCAAATTATTTTTCTTATTTTCGTAAAAAATTATCCCTAAATACACCCAAATAACTAATTATGGAAATGGAATTATTAGAGCGAGGTCTCAACTTTGGTTTGACCGAAAATCAACAAATGATAGCTCAAATGGTGCGCGATTTTGGAGCAAAAGAGATTAAACCAAAAATGCGCGAATGGGATGAAACACAAGAGTTTCCTGTAGAAGTATTTCATAAAATGGGAAAACTTGGTCTAATGGGCGTACTCGTACCCGAAGAGTATGGCGGAGCAGGGTTTGGTTATTTAGAATATGTAACAGCCATTGCTGAATTATCTGCTATCGATCCTTCTATTGGTTTATCAATGGCTGCTCATAACTCGCTTTGCACTGGCCATATTTTACAATTTGCCAACGCAGAACAAAAAAGAAAATGGTTGCCAAAACTGGCCACAGGTGAGTGGATTGGTGCCTGGGGACTTACAGAGCCCAACACAGGTTCGGACTCAGGCAATATGCGTACTGTTGCTGTTCAAGATGGTGACTATTGGGTAATCAATGGTGCAAAAAATTTCATTACGCATGGCAAAACTGGCAATGTGGCTACAGTAATCGTACGCACAGGCGAAGTAGGTGACTCGCACGGCATGACAGCTTTTGTTATTGAAAAAGGAACGAAAGGGTTTTCTGCTGGCCGCAAAGAAGATAAATTAGGAATGCGAGCTTCCGAAACAACAGAGCTTATCTTTGATAACTGCCGTGTGCATAAAGATAATATTCTTGGAAACGTAGGCGAAGGCTTTATTCAAGCAATGAAAGTGCTTGATGGGGGCAGAATCTCTATTGCCGCATTAAGCCTTGGTATTGCTCAAGGTGCTTTTGATGCTTCGGTACAATACTCAAAAGAGCGTCATCAATTCAACAAACCCATTGCCGCATTTCAAGGTATATCATTTAAATTAGCGGATATGGCTACAGAAATCGAAGCAGCCAAACTACTAACCTACCAAGCAGCAGACATGAAAAATAAAGGCTTAAACGTAAACAAAGAATCCGCTATGGCCAAATATTTTGCGTCTGAAGTTTGTGTTAAAGTATCCAACGAAGCAGTTCAGATTTTTGGAGGATATGGATTTACTAAAGACTACCCAGTAGAAAGATATTACAGAGATTCTAAGCTCTGTACGATAGGAGAAGGCACAAGTGAAATTCAAAAACTTGTTATATCTCGCGCAATATTAAAATAAGTAGCAGTATAAAAACAAAAAAGCAGCTATCTCTAGCTGCTTTTTTGTTTTTATATTTTCAATCTTAATAATCCCAAAGCTCGTCTTCGTTAGCAACGATTTCATGCTCTAGACGTTGCGATGCAATTAAGATAGCTTTATCATTACCAATCAAAGAAGGTTCTTCTTCCACACGTCTATCAAGTGGGTTAGCCATTTTGATAATGCGAGAACAGAATAAACGTAAATCAAAAGCATCTGACATGCGTTTATCTTCTGCTTTGTTAGAAATATTATACCACTTTGCAGAAGGTATTTTATCCAACAAATGAACTAAATCTTTATATTTAAAAGTAGCGATAGGCAACTCTGCACCTTTTTCACCACTAAATTTAGCAGGAAGAATCAATGAAAGAGTTTGCATATCATAATAAGAACGAGAACGTTGCTTATCAAATAACAAGTCTTCCTTAATCTCAATTAAATATAGTTTACGTGGATTCAAGTAAATTTTTGCGCTACTGATTCCACCAGCATCAGCCATAGCAGAACGGTCAAGCAATCTTTCGTTGAAAGCCTCTGCAGACATTTGTTTTACCAAAGAATCATCTTTATATGGTTTCAGCTCTCCCCTAGCAACTGCCTCAATTATGAATTTAGTTAACTGGTTACTTTCTGAAAACCAAGGAGTATTACACTTTTCTGATAAATCAATTTTACGCCAAACAGACATTTTATACATTAAGTCTGATTTGTGAACAGGTCTCACTGACAATGTGTTATAGCCAGCGGAGTCCGTTTGTGGAGGCTCTACCGTCGTAAATTCTGGTGGCGGAGGAGCTACCATCGGGGCAGAGTTCGTTGTGCTTGTCGTAGCAGACGAACTACCTGTTGTCTTCTTAGTAGATTTCTTGCTTTTAGATTTCTTGTTTCTTGTCTGTGCATCAGCAGCAGGACTCGCAAGTAAAACTAACAGAGACAAAGATAAAACCAATATACTTTTAAATTTATTCATAACCTGTACTGATTTTAAAGATTAACAATAGAAAGTGAGGGAATAAATTCCCTCACTTTTAATATACATTTCTATTGGAAAGCTAAAGTAGATGCCATTGGGCGGAAACCAGTTACTTTAGAAGTATTATCTCTATAGTTGGTTCTTTTAAGCTCCAATACTTCAACTACTACATTGTCGTTTGGTTTAAGTTCACCTAATCCTCCAAACATTGCATTGTATGTCAAGTTATTAGGATCTTGAGATGAAAACTTAACCGAGTTTACAATACGAGAACCTCTTCTTACAGAAAGCTCACCAGATACTGTATAACGGCAATCTTTTTTCATTGTTTCTGCAACAGATGCATCAGGAACAACTTTCACTTGAATACCTGGTAAACCCGTAGAATAAGCTTTCTTAGGATTAACAGGAGCACCACCTACTAAAATCTCAACTCTTGGAAGAGGAAGCTCTTTCACATCAAACACTATATTACCAATAGCAGAGCCATCGCTAGCAACTGCAATCGTAACTTTATCTTTTGATGAAGGAACTACCATTACCTTTTGAGGTTCTGATGTTCTTGAAATAGCTGCGTTAGGTGAAGTAAAAGCTGGCTTATAATTTGCACCTAAAGCAGGAACTTTAATGTTCAATTCATTACCACAATCAAAGTACAAACCTTGTACAGCAGCCGAAGTAACTTCAATTACAGGTTTAGCCACAATATACTCAGCATCCAACTTGAACGTTGTATCTCCTCTACCTGGCAAAGGAAGTGTAATAGTACCTTTCCAATTTTGCTTAGAGTTACCTTCTGCGTCATAAGAAGATGCCGCTGCTTTAAACTTAATAGTACCAACACCATCTTTTACTTCAATAGGCTTACCATTGTAAGTCATCGTTGGTTTTATCGCAGTAGCTTGGGCAGCAATAAACATCTCAGCTTCATAATTAGTACCAGCAGCAACTACTTTAGAGCTAGCACGGAACATTGCGTTGATTTTATCGAATCTAACTTCATCAGCACCAAGCTCACTAGCAATAGCTTTCAATACTTCTGCTTCCATAGCAGCAACGCGATTTTGCTTATCTGTAAGTACAGCGAGAGCAGCAATCATCGGGGTTTGCTCAAAATTCAAAGATGCAAAATCTTTAATATTTTGGTCTCTATCCTTTTTGGTAATAGGGTCTTCTTTACCATCAAGAGCTAGATTTGGATAAGGAGAAGCAACCAATGGTTTACCATCATGACTCAAGCCATTAATGTAAGCAGTAAATGCATTAAGTTTTTCCTTAAGTACATAAGCTTTGCCATTATGCTTAGGTTTAGTAGGATCACCTACAACCATCAATTGAGACACCTTGTCTTCTTCTTTAGCTCCCTTATAGTTGCCGTTCTCATCTTTACCGTCTTTAGACGTAGGGTCATCAGCAGTAACCATAATCAACTCATGCTTTAAATCAGCCAAATACTTGATTATTTCGTCACTTTTAGATTTAACTTCCTTCGCTTTTTCTAAAACAGCCTTATCTTTAGCTTGGTTTTTACGCTCTGCAACAGCAGCTTCGATACCAGCAACTACCGATTTATTTTTAGATTCAGCTATATCAAGTGCGCCTTCAAGGCTTGAATTCAAAAATTGAAATTTCTGAATAATCGCAGAACTAACTTGAAGTGCAAGCATGGCCAATAGTACCAAATACATTAGCCCAATAAGTTTCTGTCTTGGGGTCTCTTTTCCTCCAGCCATATTATTTTTAAATTATGGGTTTAGTCTTTTTTAGAAAATTAACCTTTCATTGCGCTCAACATACCACCATAAACGTTATTTAACGCTGTTAGGTTTCCTGTTAATTTGCCCAACTCAGCTTTAAACTGTGCTGTATCTTTGCTTGCTTCAGACATATTTTCCATAGCTGATGATAAGTTGCCATAGAATTTATTCATTGCTTTCAAATGATTATTAGCATCTTGCAATTCCATTTCATAAACTGCGTTCAAAGCACTAAGATTTTTAGTGATTGTTTGAACTTGTGAATGGTACTGCTTTGCATCAGTAGCAGCGTTAGACATTTCTGACATAGCTTGAACAGTAACGCCATACGATTTGTTCATGTCAGTCAACGACTTAGCAGCTTCTTTCACATTTTTAGCATACTCAGCAGTAGCAACAGAAGCGTTACCTACTTCACCAATTTTGTTAACGCTATCGCTCAAACTCTTAAAGCTAGTTCCCAATTTATTAACCAAATCTTGGTCAATTTTAGCTGAATCGAACATTGAGTCCAATTTCTTAGAGATACCGCTACCTGCAGGAGCTTCAGTGCTTACAACTGCGCCATCATCTTCATAATCATCTGCCAATTGAGGATAGACTCTTTCCCAAGGCAAATCATGAGGCTGTGGAGCAAATGCAAATAATAAGAACAATAATGCTTCTGTACCAAGACCAGCAGTAAGCATTATACCCCCACCTGGCCAGTGCTGAATTTTGAATAGCGCACCAACGATAACGACAGCAGCCCCAACACCTGTAAGAACAGGAGCAATATTAGTGTAAAATTTTTCCTTGAATCCAGCTTGTTTCTTGCTCATTTTTGTAATCTGTTTAAGTCCAAGATTTGTTGATTATTAAAAGTTGTGTAATTGTTTGCTTATTAAAATTCGCTACCAGACGAACGACCTAAGTATGTTACCACGCAACGGAAACCTACATAAGACTTAGAAGTATCTTCATACTCGTAAGTACGTGTACCAGTTTGCAAATAGTAACCAATGTCCTTCCAAGAGCCACCACGAATTACCTTACGAGGCTCTCTATCGTCATTATAAGTAGGGTTCAAGTCCCATGTTACAGGAACAGATGCCTCATAAAATGCATCTTCACACCACTCAGACACATTACCAGACATATCATACAAACCATAATCGTTTGCAAAATATGCACCAACAGGAGATGTATAAGAGAACCCATCATCGTAGTAATTACCACGACCTGGCTTAAAGTTCGCCAACATACAACCTTTCATGTTACGGATATATGGGCCACCCCAAGGATATGGAGCCAAATCACGACCACCACGCGCAGCGTATTCCCATTCAGCTTCAGATGGCAAACGGAAGTTAGGCATCGAGAACAATCCACGATTTAAACGTGCAGCATTCAAATAGCCTGTACGCCATTTACAGAAAAGTTTCGCAGATTTCCAATTTACGCCAACAACAGGATAGTTATCAAACGCAGGGTGCGCATAATAATATTCCAACATAGGATCACCCAAGTGATGCGTAAAATCTTTCACCCAAACAGTAGTATCTGGATAATATTTTTTGCTTGTAGCGAGGGCTGCCAAATCAGCGGGTAATGTACCCATACCAGCAGTATCATCGGCTAACATTGCTTGCACAAATTGGCGATATTCATTATTGGTAATTTCTGTATCGTCCATGTAGAAACCACCAATTGTGATTTGCTTATTGAAGTTGATTTGAGATGCAGCAACATCTTCATCAGACTGACCCATGTGGAATGTACCAGACGGAATGGTAGTCATACCATAAGGAACTTGCTGATACCAACCTTCACGGCCTTCAACACCCACAAGTTCACCCTCTGTATCTGGTTTACCTAGCCCGCAACTTTGCATACCAGCTAAAGAAGCGGCAACTAATCCCAGATAAAGGAACTTCGAACCGAAACGAAACATATTCATAGCACCTAAACGTTTAAATATAAACCTGTTTTAATTGTTATTAGACGGCAATAATACACAAAATTATAATTACTAATGCAATATTTTACAATCTTAAATAAAAAATTCTAAAATATTGCATTAGTAAACTATGATTAATTTGATTTTCTATAACGTGGTACACGCATAACTGGCTTAGGACCAACTAATAATACAGGAATACTATAAGAAACCATCACTTCATGAGATGTAGGTTTTTTTGCATCACTGCTTGGTACTGTTAAGTCAAATGCATAACCAAAACGAAGATTGTTGTCTTTTAGCATAGCCATACCAATCACCGCAGTAATCGCATCTGCATTTCTGTAAGACAAACCACCCCAATACTTATTATTATAAGTAGCCATTGCATTCACATCAAATGAATAGCTGTTAAAGTCTGTTTTTACTAAAACAGATGGAGTCAGAATCAAGCTATAATTAGCTTCATAGTTGTAGCCACCCGTTACATACATGTGGCGACTCAACGGATTGCGCAAAGATTTTGTACCAAAATCAAACTCACTTTTAATGAGGTGATTCACACTAATACCGCCAAAATATTTCTCAGCTTTATACCAAACACCAAAAGCAGCATCTGGCTTAAACTGAGATTCTGTACCCGATTTCATCAAATTTTCATCATCTTGGTCGGTTGGCTTGTATTTATCAAAATCAAGCGTCTTACTAAACGCACCAATTCTTGCACCAATACTCAACTTGCCTTGAGGACCCAATGGCAAATGATAAGCATACGAGAATTGAGCTTCGATATTAGACTGCGCGCCCAAAACATCGCGAACAATTGTTGCACCAGCACCACTTTTCATTTGCATAATTGGAGATGAAAAATTAAGCACTGTCGTTTGAGGGCCACCATCGCCATAACCAGCCCATTGAGAGCGGTGAATAAGCGAAAATTTAGCGTTACCATCAAGCCCAGCAGCAGCAGGGTTGATATATAAGCTATTAAACATGTACTGAGAAAAATGTGCATCTTGCTGAGCTACGGCTTCTTTGCCACATGCCAAGATAGAAAGCAACACTAATAGTCGGTAAAAACGTTTGTTCATAAGATAGGTAACTAATATAGTTGTATAAGATAAAGGCTTGTAAATATAGATAATATATACCGAAAGTACCAAATATTTTTTGAACAGACTCCAAGAATCGGGCTAAAACAGCAATTATTTCACGCCATTTGCTTCTTTGATATACAATTCTATAGCCCCCGTCATAGAAGGCGCATTTGGCATAGGTGCTTCAATATCAAGAATTAGACCTGCATCACGAACCGCCTGAGCCGTAGTAGGGCCAAACGCAGCAATACGAGTATTATTTTGTTTAAAATCAGGAAAATTACTAAACAACGAATCAATTCCTGAAGGACTAAAAAATGCAATAATATCATAATTTACATCGGCCAAGTCAGATAAATTACTGGCCACCGTACGATACATCACCGCTTCAGCAAAGACATAGTTATTTTTGCGTAAAAAATCAGGAATATCCCCTGTGCGAATATCCGAACAAGGGTACAAGAATTTTTCCGTTTTGTGTTTTTTCATAATCTCCGTCAGGTCGGCAGCCGTTTTAGCACCCACAAAAACTTTACGCTTTCTTATCACGATATATTTTTGCAGATAATTGGCAGTTTGCTCTGATACACAGAAGTATTTCATCTCTGGCGAGATTTCAATTCTGCTTTCATTACAAATACGGAAAAAATTATCAACCGCGTTGCGGCTGGTCAAGATTACGGCTGTATAGTCAGTAATATTTATTTTCTGCTTTCTAAAATCCTTTGAAGGAACAGACTCTATTTCAATGAATGGCCTAAAATCAACTTTAATCTTGTACTTCTTAGCCAATTGCAAATACGGAGAATTCTCATCGGTTGGTTTAGGTTGGGTAACAAGAACACTTGACACCTTATTTTTCATTCTTGCATCTTTGGCAACGGTATTACTCATCGGTATTTTATTTGGTTTTAATTATTGAAACAGATGTTTCTTACTGAAAACTAAACAACTGACTTACCAAAATGATAGGTATAATTTCGGTGGCACAAAGATACGAAAATAAGTATAGATTCTGAAACCCCGCCGCTTTATTTAATACAAATGTCATTTTAAAAACTCGTAACAATGCAAAAAATATCACCAGCAATTGCAACCAAATAAGCACAATGCCCGAAGGTAGTACATCTCCGATGTAGGTAAGTATCGTCCCCAGCACAATGACTAAACTTGCCCATGTAGAAGTTCGCAAAAATTCATAAAAATGAATACCACTAACTTTAGACAAATTAAAAATATAACCTATAATATTG
Organism: Flexibacter flexilis DSM 6793; assembly: GCF_900112255.1. Classification (NCBI taxonomy): domain Bacteria; kingdom Pseudomonadati; phylum Bacteroidota; class Cytophagia; order Cytophagales; family Flexibacteraceae; genus Flexibacter; species Flexibacter flexilis. The sequence continues at coordinate 115,300 of NZ_FOLE01000006.1, read as the reverse complement.
ATTAACAAATATTTAGACACAAAATATAAGAAAGCAACCAACCAATAGTACGGTATGCGAAAAAAGTACCACTCATTGGTAGCCAAGCCTAATCCTTCTGCCGAAAATGAAAGAATTTGGCTTTGATGTTCATTTTGTACGACAAAAAAACTAAACCCGATACACAAACTATCCACCACAATCACCAACAAATTGAATAGTGTCCAGGCCTTACGAATAGCAGTATTGTATTCATCCATATTGCTTATTATCAATGCTTTAACATCAATAAATTTCACAAAATCTTTGGCCAAAACATTTTTCACAAAAACCAACAAACCGATTACCACCAAAAAACCAATCACATACACTTCCATGAAAGATTCTTTGCGCATGGCCAAATTATAAGTGTCTTGGTTGTTTTTGGCTAATGTTTGCCGTTGGGTCGGTGCTTCTTGCATTTGCTTAGGATTAACCAAAACAAGTGAAAGAGATTGCCGCAAGCCCTCAGGCTGATAAAATGTTACAAATGATTTTTTTGATTTATTCCGAAAAATTTCTGAAAAAGAAAGATATACCGTATCCTGTTTGTCGAATACCTGATATAATTTTTGGTCAAAATAAATACAAAGTTTGGGTTGGGTAATGACGCGCAACTGATAAGAACTATCGCGGTCGGCATACAGCCATAAGTTTGCAGTATTCACAATGCCATGTTCGCGCAATACATACGGAACGTAACCATCATATTCTTTGTCAAAAACCAGCCAATCCGCCGATAAATTGCGTACAACATACGGCTGTTGGCCAGCCTTTGCCCCAAAAACAGCTAAAAACACCCACAGGCCTACCAAAAATATCCCTCTAATTCCGCTCATTATTCTTGTGGCTGTTGTATAGGTTGGGCAACGCGATGTTTTCGGTCAATCATTTCTAAAGTAACACTGCTCAACACAAAGAAAAGCACCAACATCATCAGTAAAATATTATCGCCCACGGAAGCAAAATACACCGTTACCAATACTGATATAACATTGACAAAGCCCAGCGTAATTACGGTTTGTAACTGCGTGAGTCCCATGCGCATCAGAATATGATGAATGTGATTTTTGTCTGGAGAAAAAGGCGAACGACCGCTCAAAATTCTGATAGCAAACACACGTGCCGTATCAAAAACAGGCACAACCAACGTAGCCACCGCCACAGAAGGCGAAGATTCTACGCTGTGCATTTCTATAAACTGAATGGACAATACCGCCACCAAAAAGCCGCAAACCAATGACCCAGTATCACCCATAAAAATAATGGCTTTGTGCATATTATAACGCAAAAACCCAATAATACCGCCTACCAAGCATACTGCAAGTTTCGCGTATGGGTGAAAATTCACGGAATCCGATTTATAAAAATAATAGCCAAAAACAACGGAAATAATCGTAATAATCGTGCCAGCCAAACCGTCCAAGCCATCTATCAAATTAATGGCGTTCGTAATGCCGACCACCACCAAAAAGGTAATTCCGTAGCTAATGCCAGCCTCCAATTCATAAATTCCCATAAAACCCTGAAAACTGGTGATACGCACATCTCCAATAAACATGATAATACCAGTGGCTAAGATTTGTACAAAAAATTTCTTAAAAACAGAAATAGAAACGATATCATCTTTTAGACCAATAAAAAATAACACGATACAACCTGCCAAAACACGTTGGATAGAGTCGCTCACATCGCCAAAAATGGTAATGGCCGACATAAAACCTGCAAAAATCGCAAGGCCTCCCAAACGCGGTGTAAGCGACGCGTGAACTGTTCTGAAATTCGGTTCGTCAAGTAAGTTCTTGACGTGAGCCACGCGCACAATAGACGGTATGCCAAACACCGAAATCATAAAAGCCCACAAAAAAGAAAGTATTATATCTATTTCCAATATCATAAAAACGTGTTTCTGTATTCTGGCAAACGTAATTTCAATACATTATTCCGCAACAATCCAAATTTTATGCCGCGTTCCTGCCTTTCAATGAAAAGGCTGCAATTTATGACAATTATCCACAAATTTAAAACCTTGCCACATAACCAAAATGTATTTTTGCATTGTTAAAACTCAAAGGCTGGTCCGCAGAATTGCCTAACGCGTAAGTGAGACTAAACAAACCGCCTTGCGTAGTGAAACAAATGCCCGTCCCCACGCCCCAAGGATTGGCAGACCATTGGCCATCTACCACTTTATACGACAATGCCCCTTGTTCGTAAAAGGCAAATAAATACGATTTTTCTTCCCAAAAATACCGATACTCCGAAGTAAAAACGCCGTAAGTGCTGGCATAAAATCTATTTTCGTTAAAACCGCGCAACGACAACAAGCCCCCTACCCTACTCAACTCATTTATATACAAAATATTAGCATCTAAATACGACATTTTCAGTCTGAACAAAAGCACATTTTTGCGATAAAAATGCGTATAAAATTCACCCAATAATTTACCTGAAACCTGAAAAGAATTGGCTTCTACGGCATATCTCCGATATGTTTTATTGCCCGCCGTTGCTTCCGTTTGTACGCGCCAACCTTTGTGAGGATAATTAAAATCATCTAAAAAAGCCCACTCATATTGTAAGCCATACGCCCAATAATTCGTTGCTCCAACAGGTACGGCAGTGTTTGCATTGGTTGGTGCTTGCGCAAAAGACCTAACAGACTTCACCAAAAAACCTATTTTTTGCGAAGATGTAAGCGCGTATTTTATCGAAAATTCGATGTTACGATTCAGAAACGAAGTATCTTCTTTGAGCAAATTCAAGCCAAATTGCCACTCCAACGGCGCACGCTTCCAGCCCAACGGATTGGTATAAAGAATATTCATTTGCTGCGTGGCCTTCCGAATACGTTGCCAGTCTGCCGTCAAGGACTTGCCTCTTTTAAATAAATTATTGATTTTCAGGTTAAATTGACCCGTAAGCGTTAGTTTATTACTGGCCTCTTCGTTGGGCAAAAAGCCAACAACTCCATCTGTTTGGTTCGCATTCTGCTTTTGCAAATGCAGGCTTACCACAGCCTTACCATCTTTGAAAATAACAGCAGGCTGCTGCGCCAAATGAGCATAAGGCAATTGATTTATTTTTGCTTCGATTTCATTTACTCGTTTCTGCGAAAATGGTTCATCTTTCAGAATGCGTAAATAATTGGCCAAAAACTTTGTATTAATCGGAACATTTCCAGCAACTTGTATCGTGTCAAACGCAATATATAAGTTTGGAGAAAAAGTGATTGTAGCCGAAATAAGAACCGAATCGCCCGCAAGCGAATCCAAACGCAAGGAAGCAAACGGATAACCATTATTTTCAGCATAGGTTATCCATTGTTTTTGTATTTTTTGCCAATCGGCTACCGAAACATTGAGGGGTGCGGAATAGCCCAAACCTTCAAGCCATTCTTTGTGCTGATAAATGTGTAGTCGTAAAGTCTGGGCATTAGCCACCGAAAAACTCCAAAGACACAAGCCTAACAAGACTTTACGCCACTTCATATTTTTATAATGCTAATTCCGTTACTGGATTCCAATATACTTTCTCAAAATCTTGTACGGCTTCATTTTTCACTATAATTCCTTCTTTTTCAAGCAATTGCTGCATCAAGTCGGGTGTTGCGAAATGCGCTTTCCCTGTTAATAACCCCTTAGTATTCACCACCCTATGCGCTGGAACATCTGGCAAAGTGTGCGCCGCGTTCATTGCCCAGCCGACCATTCGGGCACTCAATCCATTACCCAAATACCGCGCAATTGCACCGTAACTCGTTACGCGTCCGTGCGGAATGAGTTTCACTACCTCATAAACCTGCGAAAAAAAGTCAGTTTTCATGGTTTAATATTGGTAGCTGCTAAAGTTAGGGCACTCTATAGTATAAATAGTATAGCTCAACGAAAGTCCCGTAAACATATACCAATCCTTGTCTTGGATAAAGCCGCGTTGCAAGCCTGTACTTGCGTCTTTGTCGCTTACATTGTCAAGGTAGTCTGTAAAAGTGCAACGTGCACCAAACTCTGCACCCAAATTCCAATTCTTGGACAACTTATACTTTACACCAATACCAATGGGAATGGCAGGTTGTATCGGAGAAACGCCCCCACCTGATTCAGCGGATTTTGGTTGAAAATAAAAAGCTGTAATCCCGCCAAACAAATACGGAGTCCAACGAATACGCTCTTTAGGGTCTCTAAAATTCAAAAAATTATATTCGCCCATTACCGACAAATCCAACAACATGGTTTTGAAAGAATTAGGCTGAACATTCGCAATGTAACGGTTATTAGACGAAGAACCATTTGCCGCAAGTCTGCCCGCTGCAAAATTAAAACGCATAGCCACCGCAGGACTGAAATTTCTTCTATAAAAAATTTCGCCAGCAGGACGCACAAATTTAAAATTGTATCCAGAAGAAATATCTCCTTTATACAAATGCGTACCAAGCCCCAACCCAAATTCATTTTTTTGAGCCAAAGCATTAAAGCAAACAGCTATCAAAAAAACAGGAAAGAAACATAGTTCTTTCCTGAATCTGCATTTTATCATGCGCTTAAAATTTATTGTCCGAAAACCTATTATCTGAATTTAGGCGCACGCGAGCGAGCATCTAAAATATAAGTCAAATGGAAAGCTGTAACAATATAATAATCTTTTCCACCAGAGTTGCCACGAGGTGAAGAACCATGCTCATTTCCTTGTACATAAGGCAGACCACTATTAGGATCTGTTACAATTGGATAAGGGCTTATTTGGTCAATATTTCTATTCTTACCTGCACTTGCCGCAGTGGCTTCAGCCGAACGATTTGCCATTACACGAGCAAGATCATTTTTCAATGTGGATGTGTTTTCTACATATTCAGTACTTACGTCATCCAAGTAATCAGTGAACGTCCAACGATAGCCAACTTCAAAAGATAAATCAAGTTTATCACCCAAACGATAACGAGCACCAATACCCATTGGAATACCAAGCTGAATAGTTGAATATTTCTTACCTTCTGTTTGGAGAGGCTGAAGGGCAACCCATTTACCAGCAGAACCTTCACAACCAGGACAAACATCTGGGGCTTTGGCTTTAGGATTATTTGTAAACACCGAAAGACCAATAAAACCGTACCCATTCAAGAAGTTACGACGCATATAGCCTTTTTCAGTTGGAAGCAAATCGCCAATAGCTGTGATGCTAAACTCTTTTACGTCATTTCTAAACGAAAGGCCACGAATATAACGTCCTCTCTCCTCCTCGCTTCTCGAAGGCTTGGCCGAATAATCATCTCCTCTCAAACGCGCCCAAGCTAAACTTGCTCTAAACGACAAATAAGGAGAATAACGGCGCGTAATCACACCACTAACGAAAGTGCGTGTCATTTTAATATCCGAACTAAAACGATTGAGGCGCGGAGCCAAATCGCCAAAATAGTTCGCAGCACCAATACCACCGCCCACAGAAATATATTTCATGTGTTTAGGGAATTTCTTTTTTAATGTATAATGCGTAATTGGCCTGCTTTTGCTTCTGTCCGCAGCTCGTTTGGCTCGTTTGCCAATAGGGGACTGTGCCAGTACATCATTGGATACACTAAGCGTTACAACTAAAAGTAACAGAGATAAGACTTTTTTCATACACCTTGATTTTTAGCAACGATACACTGAGTTATTACATACAAATGCAACGTAATATATGCCTCTTTCGTAACATTCGGACAAAAATAAAAATTTTATCAGAAAATCGAAAAAAAACTTTTAATTTCTTGAATCTAAGCCCCAATTTAATTTCGCTCTTAACGTATGAAGGAAATTTTGACCTGCCAATTTTATTAGCCTAGCCTTAAAATGTTCCTTGCGAACTGTAAGTTTGATAGTAGCATCCACCACTTTTGATCGAGAATCCAACGACACCAAAAAGTTTTTACTTCGCCCTTCTATCTGAAACGACAAAACACTGTTATCTGATACAATCATTGGCCTTACGTTCAAATTATGTGGACTTACTGGCGAAATAATAAAATTGCCTGAATCTGGCATCACCAACGGCCCACCGCAACTCAAAGAATATCCCGTCGAACCTGTCGGCGTAGCAACTATCAGACCATCAGCCCAATAAGAGTTTAAATATTCTCCATCAATATAAGTATTTACCACAATCATCGACGAAGTATCGCGCTTGGTAATCGTAAATTCGTTGAGTGCAAAATTCACTCCTCCGAAAAGTTCACGGTTCGCGTCTAAGTGCAAAAGTGTGCGGTCATCGTAGCGGTATTCGCCCGCAAACAACTGATTGAGTGCAATATCAATATCCGAACACAGCGTACCCGCCAAAAAACCCAACCGTCCCGCATTGATGCCCAATATCGGAATTTGCCTGTCACCCACAAACGTAAGCGTTTCCAGTAGCGTTCCGTCTCCGCCAATGCTAAAGAAAAAATCCACGTCCGTAATTTGTTCGGGGCGATTGAAAACCGAAAAATCTTCGGGTGCAATACCTAAGCGAGTAACAAAATGCCCAAAAGGTTCGTACACCTGAACGGACACGCCACGACGTTTTAATTCACTGAATATATGTTGAACACAAGGTATTGCCGCTTCTTTTAGCGGCCTTCCGTGAAGTGCAATTTTCATTTGTAACGGCTATTAAGGTGTAGAAAAGATATTGCCATGAAAAAATATTTTTCCACAGACTTCAATCCTAACCAAAGATATAAAAATTAGTCAATAAACGCGATAATATTCCTATATTTTATTTGTGTTACGACTTTAAAGCCAATTTTAACTGTTCCACAATATAGGCTTGTTGCTCTTCTGTCAGTTCCGTATGCATTGGCAAAGCAAGCACTCTTTCGCAAAAACTTTCCGACAAAGGCAACGAACCCTTCTCATAACCTAAATAACTGTACGCCTGTTGCAAATGCAGCGGCGAAGGATAATAACTCATACTCGGAACACCCACTTCGGCCAAAGTCGCTTTCACGCGGTCGCGGACTGTTTTATTTTCCAATAACAAGGTGTATTGATGAAAAACGTGCGTGCTTCCTGTACGCCTTGCAGGGATTTGCACATTCGGAACATTGCTCAAATGCTCATCATAAAAATCTGCTGCCTTTTGGCGTGCTGCCGTATAAGCTGTCAAATATTTGAGTTTCACCCGCAAAATAGCCGCCTGAATCGTGTCCAAGCGTGAATTAATACCAACAATTTGGTACGTGTATTTTTGCTTTTGTCCGTGATTAGCAATCATTTGCATTTGAGTGGCCAAAGCATCATCGTTGGTAAAAATCGCGCCACCGTCACCCATACAACCCAAATTTTTGGAAGGAAAAAATGACGTAGTTCCCACGTGGCCAATACCGCCCAAAGGCTGCGCTGTCCCGTCCGAAAACGTAAATTTCGCGCCAATAGATTGCGCCGTATCTTCTATTACTACAAGTTGATGACGCGAGGCAATTTGCATTACTTGTTCCAGGTCTGCGCCTTGTCCGAACAAATGCACTGGCAAAATGGCAACGGTTTTTGGGGTAATCAAAGCCTCAATTTGTGCCGTATCCAAACAAAAATAATTGGGTTCAACTTCCACAAAAACAGGCACTAAGCCCATCAGCGCAATTACTTCCACAGCCGCCACGTAGTTAAACGACGGCACAATAATTTCGCTGCCCTTCGGGAAATTGTAGGCCATCAGCACGATTTGCAAAGCATCCGTACCGTTGGCGCACGGAATCACGTGTTTGATGCCCAAATAGGCCGCCAATTCTTGCGCAAACTGCTTTACTTGCGCACCACCAATAAACGCCGCGCTTTCCAACACTTCGGCAATGGCCGTATCTATTTCAGATTTGATTTGCTGATATTGTGCCTGCAAATCAACCATTTGTATTTTATTCATTCTTCAAAATTATTTCTATAAAAGCTCAACAATAGCCATCTGTAAGCACTAACGCAAAAGTGTTACTTTTTTGATAGGAATACTTACTTAAAAGCAAAAATTTAATCACAATCCCGTTGAGTTATTTTACAAAAGTCTGCCCGCAAATGGCTACCTTTGTTGTAGCTTAACACAAGCTCCAATACACATACCAAATTAACATTTAACCAAAAAAATTACGACCATGTACGGAGGAGGCAATACCTTTGAAGCTCCCAAACCTGAGGAGTTAGAAACCAACGAAGACCCCCAACTTTTGGCGGCTTTTGAAGCACGCATCGCCAGAGGTGAGAAAATAGAGCCGCACGACTGGATGCCCGCCCTTTATCGCAAACAACTGATTCGCATGATAGAGCAACACGCTCATTCTGAAATCATTGGAGCTTTGCCAGAAGGTACGTGGATTACGCGCGCGCCGAGTTTCAAACGCAAAATGGCTTTGATGGCCAAAGTACAAGACGAAGTAGGACACGCGCAACTGCTTTACGGGGCAGCCGAAACACTCGGCAAAAGCCGCGAAGCAATGCTCCACGACCTAATTACGGGCAAGTCCAAATATTCCAACATTTTCAATTATCCTGCGTTTACGTGGGCAGACTCGACGGTCATTTCTTGGCTCGTGGACGCGGGGGCTATCGTGAACCAAACGGCCAATGCCAAAGGCAGTTACGCACCTTATTGTAGAGCTTTGGAGCGTATTTGCGCCGAAGAATCCTTTCACCTAAAATACGGCCACGATGCCGTCGTACATTTGGCCACAGGCACACCCCTACAACGCCAAATGGTGCAGGAAGCCCTTAATCGTTGGTGGCCACCGATTATGCACTTTTTTGGCCCTCCCGACAAAATGTCGGTACACACGGAAGTGCTCGTGCGCTGGAAAGTAAAAATGGCTACCAACGACGAATGCCGTCAGCAGTTTATGGACATGTACGTGCCGAAAATTTGGGAGCTGGGACTTACGCTACCAGACCCGAATTTGCGCAAAAACGCCGAAACAGGCGTTTGGGAATATACCGAACCCGATTGGGAGGAATTTAAACGCGTAATCAATGGCGACGGCCCTTGTAACAAAGAACGTTTGGCCGTGCGCAGAACCGCCGAAGAACGCGGGGCATGGGTAAGAAAAGCATTGTTATCGCCAAAAATGCAATACGTTGCGCCTTTGGCTTAAATTTTAGTAACAGATTTTAGAACACTTGATTTTGTAAAACACAGAAACAGTCTGCAACTTTGCGGGCTGTTTTCTTATTTTTTATATTCCTGAAAATGAACGAGATATTTAAAGCATGGCGCAATTTGGGTCAGAAACAAAAAGATAAAACATTGCTTTTTCTGAAAAGACTCAAAACCAAAGACGAGAAAAAAATAGACAAACTCGTAGTAAAGCTCAACGACGAAGTTTTTGAAAAAGTAGATTGTTTGCAATGTGCCAACTGCTGCAAAACATTGAGTCCTATTGTGAAAACGCCTGATATAGAACGCATTTCCTCGCATCTGAAAATGCGCCAGTCGGTTTTTATTGACAAATACATGAAAATAGACGAAGACGGCGATTATGTGTTCAACTCCACGCCTTGCCCGTTTCTGGACGCAGAAAATTACTGTCTCATTTATGACGTTCGGCCACGCGACTGCCGCGACTATCCACACACTGACCGACAAGGTTTTACGCGCCGTGTGTACGTCAATACCGAAAATACCGTGAGTTGCCCCGCAGTTTTTCAAATTGTGGAAGAATTAAAAAAAGTACAATTATAAGGAAACAAGAGAAAAGAAATAGTCATATCCAAATCATATTCTATTCATTACAAATAAAACAAAATATAATTTGGATAGTTTAATTTTTTTTAATTAAAATGATATAAGCATTGGTTTTATACAAATGTTATAACTACATTTGAGAGTAAATTTCTTTTTATAACCAATTGTAAATCCTTTTAATAATGAAAAAACACTTCCCTCTGCTGGCAGGGATACTACTAAGTATTCCTTTAGTAACTAATGCCCAAATTTATACAGGGCACAACAAAGCGAAAATTAGTTTGGCTGGCCAACAGCAAGCACTCGAATACGAAAGCAATAGCATCACCTCGTATTTGAACATGAACAGCCACAGCCTTAACTTTTATGCAAAAGCCTATACGTTTGTGATGGACAGGCCAGATAATACTGAAAAAACATTGCTCATCAATGCCTTGCAGATGAATAATGATAATGCGTCTGTTCTTGAGTTTACCGCACAACTTCCCCAAAACTTTAAAGTACCTACCGCTGGACAAACGCAAAAAATAAGCATAAATGGCCTTATGCAATTGGCGGGTGTGCGCAAAAGCCTACAACTTCCTGTAGAAGTACGCGCCGACAAAAACGGAGATTTGAGCTATACGGCTTCTGCTGTCATTGACCTGAACCAATGGAATGGAGAACTAAGCGCAGAAATCAAAACCCAAACTACTGGCCTTATGCGCCTTGAACTAACCAATGCTCCTATTCATCTTATCAACTATCGCTAAAACTATTCTCTCTTTATGAAAAAGTCATTACTTCTATTAGCCTCGCTTTTAGGCTTCATAACTACCAACGTAAATGCACAATGTGGATCAGGCAATACGTTGAAACCTTCTCAAAATTGTCGTGGGGCTATTCCTATTTGCCAATTATCCATCACCTACCCCAGTGGCTATATTTGTGGGCCAGGGGAAATACCTGGCGAAATTCCTTCGAGTTCTTGCTTGGCAAGCAACGAAAAAAACACAACTTGGTTTGTTTTTAAAGTATATAAATCAGGTAAATTAAAATTTAAAATTAGGCCACTTGACGTTATAGGTACAAATAATGGCGGAACTGATTATGATTGGGCTTTATTCAAATTACCTGCTGGACAACAAAATACACCTACCATTTGTGAGCAACTGAAAAACAATTTTTCTTGGCAATTTAGCTGTAATTATGCCGCAGGACAAGGAGTAACAGGAATGTATGATACAACAGGAACACAGCAGTTAGACGTACAGAACGCAGGCGGGACAAAATTTAACAAAACTAAAAATGTAAGTATTGGTGAATATTATGTGCTAGCGATAGACAATTTCAGTGGCGGTACTTTAACTGGTTATACGATCAATTTTGCAGATCCATCTAATCTTTTACACTTAGACGCAGCCGACATTAGTCCATCCGAAGACACTATCGTAATGTCATCTATATCGCAAGTACCTAATTGCACGAGCAATAGTCTAATCTTTAGTTTCAGTTCTCCAGTGAGATGTGACTCCGTGAATGCCTCCAAATTTGAAATTAAAGGCGCGAACCCTCCCTATACTATCCAAAGTGTTCTTCCCTTGAATGCAAGCACTTGCAGCCTTAATGGCCAGACCGAAACGTACAAACTTCTTTTCACGCCTGCGCTTGTAGATCCTAACTATAAGCTCATCCTCAAAAAAACAGTCAAAGATCTTTGCCAAAATGAAGTAAAGTTAGACAGTATTAATTTTGCTATTGTACCTTCGTTTACGGTCTCTATTAGCAGCGTCAATGGCTTATTAATAGGAACTTATATAGAAGGAGCAACTTATCAATGGTCATTAAATGGAATGCCTATCCAAGGGGCGACGCAGCCTAGCTACTCTCCTGTTACTAATGGAGTCTATGCTGTAACTGTTACTAAAGGAACTTGTGTACAAATGGGAAGCATAACATTTAACACAATTGGAGTCAAGGAGAATATTTCTAATTTAGTAAAAGTATATCCTAACCCAAGCAAAGGGGTTTTCCAGCTAAAAGTAACCGAAAAAACAAACTGTACGGTATCGGACATTACAGGTAAAGTCCTTTGGCAAAAAAATAGCGTGGAAACGGGGGAAACAATCGACCTTAGCAATCAACCAGAAGGTGTTTATTTCTTAAAAGTCAAAACCTTATCTGGCTCAGAAACCATAAAATTAATAGTCCAACAATAATCTTTACCAAACCTAACCCCTTCTTTTTCCTGCATCTAAACCCAAAAGCCGCTACCATAAAAAGTAGCGGCTTTCTTTAGGAAAATAAGCCAAAATAATATTTAATCATCTAGCGAATGGCTTACTTTCTCCGTACAGTAATTCTGTTCTGTACTTAAAAAAAGAAAAAGGACAAACCTTTGCGGGTTTGTCCTTTTCTTTTTTATTCCTCAAAGCGTGAATTATTCACTCATTACGCCTTCTTTGAGTCTTTCGGCGTTGTCGGCCAAACGTAATTGGTCGATAAAATCGCCAATATCGCCATCCATTACAGCAGGCAAGTTATAAACCGTCATGCCGATACGGTGGTCGGTTACGCGGCTTTGCGGATAGTTGTACGTGCGGATTTTGTCCGAACGGTCACCACTGCCCACCATTGAGCGGCGTTGTGCGCCTACTTCTTGGTTGTGCTTTTCCAACTCAATTTCATATAAGCGCGAACGCAATACTTTCAGGGCTTTATCAAAGTTTTTAATCTGCGATTTTTCGTCTTGGCATTGCACCACAAGTCCCGTAGGAATGTGCGTAAGACGAATGGCCGAGTAAGTCGTGTTTACCGACTGACCACCAGGTCCCGACGAACAGAATGTATCTTTACGAATATCGTTCATATTGATTTCCACGTCCACTTCTTCCATTTCTGGGAGCACGGCCACCGAAGCCACCGACGTGTGAATACGGCCTTGTGTTTCGGTGGCTGGTACGCGTTGCACACGATGAACGCCCGATTCGTATTTCATCATGCCGTACACGTCTTCGCCCGAAACCGAACAAATAATCTCTTTATAGCCACCCGAAGTACCGTCTGTATAGTCAATCAATTCCATGCGCCAACCTTTCACCTCCGCAAAACGTTGGTACATACGATGCAAATCGCCTGCAAAAATACTGGCCTCGTCGCCACCTGCACCCGCTCTGATTTCCAAAATGATGTTTTTGCTGTCGTTCGGGTCTTTGGGGATAAGCATGGTTCTGATTTCCTCTTCCATGGCTTCTTTGGCTGGATACAAGTCGTCCAACTCGGCTTTGGCCATGTCGCGAAAATCGGGATCTTTTTCCGTTTCCAACAAACTTTTGGCACTGTCGATGTTTTCGAGTAAGTGCTTGTATTCGTTGTATTTCTCTACGATTTTGTTAAGTTCTTTGTATTCTTTGTTTAATTTAGAATAGCGTTTCATGTCGCCCATAGTTTCAGGCAAAATGATTAGCTGTGCAACCTCATCAAATCGTTCTTTGATGGCTTCTAATTTATCTATCATATAGGATTGGAAATTACAAAGTGAGAATCAAAATGGAACGTAATTAGTTCCGTTTTGCAAAGTTACGAAAAATATTAGGGGCAATGCAATGCCCTAAGCCACCAGTTTTTGCAATACTTGTATGATTGCTTTATATCTATACGAATTTAGCGACACAAAACCCACGAAATCCCCGAAATATTTTGTAGCATTGCACAAGCTATGAGCGAGTTTTTTTCTTAGAATATCCAACATAGATTTTTTTGCCGTGAATCGTCGTATTTTGCTTTCCAACAAGGATTTAGAAATTACTTTATTGCGTTTGTGTCATCAACTTGTCGAAAATCATGAAGATTTCGATAACACTGTACTGATTGGTATGCAGCCTCGCGGCTCCTATTTGGCCAAACGTATTCATGCACTTTTGGGCAATATTTTGGGCAAAGATATTCCGTTGGGTTTGCTGGACAGCACCTTTCATCGCGACGACTTCCGCCGCCGCAATATGCCTTTGCAAGCCAATGCCACACAAGTGCCTTTTCTTATCGAAAATAAAAAAGTAGTGCTCGTGGACGATGTGCTTTATACGGGGCGTTCGGTGCGAGCGGCACTTGATGCCATGACTGCTTTTGGTCGCCCACAATCCGTTGAACTGCTGGTGCTTATAGACCGAAAATATACCCGCGAATTGCCCATTGCGGCGCGTTATGTGGGCAAAAGTATTGACTCGGTGCAGTCCCAACGCGTAAAAGTAGAATGGACAAACGAGGCCGACAATATATCCGAAGATGCCGTTTGGCTCATTTCCGACCAAGCCTAAAAGCGCATTTTACGAATGTAAAAAATCTTAGAAGCAACTCAACCCTTATAGATTTTGAACACCTATAAGGGTTGGAGTATGCAATGCCTGCACGTTGTGGGGTATTTTGGGCTAGTTACCCGTAAAGCCTATTTAATTTCAGATTTGAATTCGACTTTGAACTCTTCCCATTTTTCTTTCTTGTACTTGTTTTCGGCAAAGAAATGCAAGATGGCATCGTATTCTTTGGCCTCATGGAAACCTGGTACGGCCTGAATCACCTTTAATTTTTCATCCAAATATACTACTGACGGATAACTCATTTGCCCAGAAAGTAGCGTAATGGCCAAATTATGCGAACGCCCTTGCTCGTTGAACGTATAAACTTGGTCGTTAAAAATGATGTTGTCACGCTTTTCGGCGTTCATTTTTACGGCATAAAAGTTTTCGTTAATGTACTCAGCAATAGCAGGATGCGAGAATGTTTTTTTGTCCATTACCTTGCACCAGCCACACCAATCCGTATAGATATCTATCAAGATTTTCTTACGTTTTTTCTTGGCGCGTTTCACGGCCTCCTCAATGTCAAGCCATTCGATTTTGGCTTCATCTTTGGCGTTTAGCTCTGCAACAGGGCGTTTGGCGGCTGTCGTCGGTTTGGTTTTGGCCTCTACACTCACGCAGGCAAGCCATAGCCCTAAGCCCAACAAAATTATTTTTTTCATGTCAAAATCAAATTTTAGGAAAACAAAATAATCACGAATATAACTTGTATTTGTACACAACAAAATACACAAGTCTTTGAGTTTAGTGAAGCTAACAAAAACCGTACAGTTTTCTATCCAACAAAACGAAAGGCTTTCCTATTTTTTTAAGATACGGACGGACGGCCGTATTTACTTGGCGGAAGAAATGGCTAGAAGGATATGTGGTTTGTGAGGACACAAAACCATGGAGGAGTCGCAGGTCGGATAACAGAAGTCGCAGGTCGAATAACAGAAGTCGCAGGTCGGATAACAGAAGTCGCAGGTCGGATAACAGAAGTCGCAGGTCGGATAACAGAAATCACAGGTCGGATAACAGAAATCACAGGTCGGA
Source organism: Flexibacter flexilis DSM 6793 (assembly GCF_900112255.1). NCBI lineage: Bacteria > Pseudomonadati > Bacteroidota > Cytophagia > Cytophagales > Flexibacteraceae > Flexibacter > Flexibacter flexilis. The sequence goes on along the minus strand of NZ_FOLE01000006.1, from coordinate 100,235 downwards.
TAACAGAAATCGCAGGTTGGATAACAGAAATCGCAGGTTGGATAACAGAAATCGCAGGTCGGATAACAGAAGTCGCGGATCAGATAACAGAAGTCGCAGGTCGGATAACAGAAGTCGCAGGTCGGATAACAGAAGTCGCGGGTCGGATAACAGAAGTCGCAGGTCAGATAACAGAAGTCGCAGGTCGGATAACAGAAGTCGCAGGTCGGATAACAGAAGTCGCGGGTCGGATAACAGAAGTCGCAGGATAGAAATATTAAAAACCCCTCCTAAATCCTCCCCTTGGGGAGGACTTGAACATAAATCAGTTATGGATATGTGGTTTGTAAGGACACAAACCACGGAGGAGGAGGACACAAACGAAGTCGCGGGGTAGAAATATTAAAAACCCCTCCTAAATCCTCCCCAAGGGGAGGACTTGAACATAAATCAGTTATGGGTATGTGGTTTGTGTCCTTACAAACCACGTAGAACAATGTGGGTGTGGAGAGAGATACGCACAATAGTGCGTATCTAAAATGTTTGTATCAGCCTTTTATTATTCCGACCCTTCCACGATAAGCACAATTTCGCCTTTAGCGGGCTTGGTGGTGTAGTGCGCCAACAAATTGATTAGCGTATCGTTGCGGGTTTCTTCAAACATTTTGGTCAGCTCGCGCGAAACGGAAGCCTGACGTTCTGCCCCAAAAATACCCACGAACTGTTCCAGTGTCTTGTTGAGGCGGTGCGGCGATTCGTAAAAAACCATAGTGCGCGATTCGGTGGCTAAGGCTTGCAGGCGCGTTTGGCGGCCTTTTTTCACGGGCAAAAATCCCTCGAAAACGAAGCGGTCGGACGGCAGCCCCGATTTGACCAAGGCAGGCACAAAGGCCGTCGGGCCGGGCAGACATTCCACACTAAGTTCGTGTTTGAGGCACTCGCGCACCAACAAAAACCCAGGGTCGGAAATGGCAGGCGTACCCGCATCGGACACCAGCGCGAAACGCTCGCCCGTCTGCATTCGCTTAATGATTTGGGCTAAGGCGTGATGCTCATTGAAGGCGTGGTAGCTCTGCAAAGGCTTGTTGATTTGGAGGTGTTTGAGCAAGATGCCCGACGTGCGCGTGTCTTCGGCCAAAATGGTATCAGCTTCGCGCAGTACCCGAATGGCACGCAAAGTAATGTCTTCTAAATTGCCGATGGGCGTCGGGACAAGGGTAAGGGCTGGCAATGGATTCATGGGGTATAAATGCGGCGGCTGTTGCGCCTTTAGATAAAAACCAACGATTAGGGCAACAAAGGTAAGATACCCCACCAATAACACAACGCCTTGCCTTGCAAAGCACTCGGAAAAGAGGAAAGAAACTGTATTTTTGCATACTTAATCGTTTCATTTTCTTCATTCCCAAACCCCCAATGCCAATGCCCATGACCACCGCCCCCCAACCACACCCCGCCGCTATCCTACAACTGGCCGAAATATTAAAGGTAGAACCCAAGAGAGTAAAAAATGTTGATGATGAATATTATTTAAAAGTTGAAGTTTTTGAGTATGAAACAAATTTTCAAGAAGAAGTAATTGGATTAAAAATAGTCCACATATCAATATCAGTACAAACATTAAGTTTTATCTGTTATAGATTTCAGAAATTACAAAAAATAAATTTTAGTTATAATTTGATTTTTGGTATATATCCTGTCCAAAAACTAACCCATTTGGAGCTGGTTAATTTTAGTCATAACCGAATATCTGACATATCCTATATTCAAAATTTAACAAATTTACTACAAATTGATTTTAGTAATAATCAAATATCTGATATATCTCCAATTAAACAGTTAACAAATTTACTACAAATTGATTTTAGTGATAATCAAATATCAGATATATCTCCAATTAAACAGTTAACAAATTTACAAGAAATTGATTTTAGTAGTAATAAAATATCAGATATATCTCCAATTCAAAGTTTAACTAATTTAGAAGGAATTTATTTTGATTTTAATAAAATATCAAATATATCTCCAATTCAGCAGCTAACTAATTTACAAGTAATTTATTTTGGTTTTAATCAAATATCAAATATATCTCCTATTCAACAGTTAAATAATTTACAATATATTAATTTTAGTTATAATCAAATATCAGATATATCTCCTATTCAACTGCTAAGTAATTTACAAGAAATTCATTTCAATCATAATAAAATCAAAAAATTACCTGAATGGATTATTGATTCTCCTATTAATAATTTAGGTGTATTTATCGATGATAATCCCATCGAAAGCCCACCCGTCGAAATTATTCGGCAAGGCAAAGAGGCCATGCGGGCATGGTTTGAGGCCGATAAAAAAGCCCTCAAAGAAATAAAAGTGATTTTGATAGGCGATGCCGAAACGGGTAAAACGTCTTTGTTGCGCCGCCTCAAAGATGACACTTACAATGCCAAAGAGCCACAAACCGACGGCATTTTGATAGAAGAATTTGCCTTTGACAAACTCAAAACCTTTCAGAAACAAAAGCAATTGTTGGCACGAAAAGCGTATTTCTGGGACTTTGGCGGCCAAGAGATTATGAGCGCGACCCATCAGTTTTTCCTGACCAAACGCAGCGTGTATATGTTGCTGTTGGAGGCGCGGCGCGACAAAAATCCCGACCAACAAGCCCGCGAATGGTTGGAGCGAATCAACACGTCGGGCGGCAACTCGCCCGTGATTATCGTGGCGAATAAAATAGACCTCAATCACTCTTTTGGCTTCAATACCACAGACTTACAAAAAGATTTTCCGCAAATAGTGGGCATTGTGAATGTCTCGTGCAAAAGCCGTAAGGGGTTGCTGAAGCTCAAAACATTGTTGGCGGAAGCCATCGACAAAGCCGAATTATTCCAGACCGAAATAGACACGCGCTGGCACGGCATCAAAGACCATTTGCGCGAACTGACCGCCCAAAAACAATACATTCGGCAGGCCGATTTTGTGGAAATATGCGACAAGTGCCAGTTGCCAGACCACGAACAACAGCAGCAAGCCATTCGGTTTCTGAACGATTTGGGCATCGTGCTGCATTTCGATGATTTGCGCACCAGCGACTATTTTGTATTAGACCCGTATTGGGTGGTTACGGGCGTGTATCGGGTCATTACCTCCGAGCGAGCCGCCAAAAATAAAGGCAATATTAGTTACGAGGATTTGCATTATATTTTCCAAAAAGAAAAGCCGAAAGCCAAGGCTTACGCCTCCGAAAAACAAAAAAGTTTGCGGTACATCGGCCAAGAAATAGATTATATTGCGGAAATAATGGCGCGTTTTAAACTGTGTTATTTTATGGAAAATCGGGAAAGAATTTTAATTCCTGATTTGCTCGACCCTGATATGCCTGCCAAAATATTAGACTATTTTGAACAGAAACAACCGCTACAATTTATGTACTCGTATGGCTATTTGCCTACTTCTACGATTCATTTTCTGATGGTAGATATGCAAAAAGACATACAATCGCAATGGCGCACGGGTATGTATCTGAAATCCGATAATAATATCCAAGCGGAAGCCTTTGTATATGCCAGTGATAATAAAATTAAGATTTTGGTATTAGGCCACAATAAAGGAAAATATTTGTCGCTTATTCGGTATTTTCTGTCGAAAATTAACCAACGATTAAATACCAGAATAGAAGAATTTATTCCTGTAGAAGGTAAAAATATTTCTTATCATGAATTAGTAAATATGAAAGCTGATGGGGAGAAATCCTATAAAGATTATACGTCCAAACCGACTAAAGTGTATTCTATTGCTGAATTATTAGAAGGGATTTCGGATAGCGTTGTAATTGAAAAAATGATCCCCACAGTAGCCGACCAATATAAAGTTGATATTTCTTCCAAAACCATGAAAACACTTCCCGAAAATACCCGAAAAGTAAAAGTCTTTTTTTCGTATTCGCATAAAGATGAGGCTATTAAAGATGAACTATATAAGCACTTTAGTACACTTAGCCGTCTTGGAAAAACAGAGCCTTGGCATGACCGAAAACTAATGGGCGGCCAAGACTGGGACGCGACTATCAAAAAAGAACTGAAGGAAGCCGATGTTATTTTATTGATGATTAGTGCCAATTTTATTGCTTCCAATTACATCTGGGACATAGAGCTGAAAGAGGCCATCGCAAGACATCACAGCGGCGAGGCTGTAGTGATACCGATTTTTGCTAAACCCTGCGATTTTAGTGGCTTGCCGTTTGCGGGATTGCAGGGCTATCCGAGAGATGCCAAATTCATCTCCACGCAAACCAATAAAGATGCTGCCTATACTGAAGTAGCCAAAGAAGTTCGCAAAAACATAGAAACATTGTTTGACAAACTCAACCCTGAGCAAGGTTTATAAAATTTCCTAAGCCCTTATGGATTTTCGGCAATCTATAAGGGCTTTTTTAGTTGGTAAATCGCGTTTGGACGTAATGCTCGGTAGGCAAAAGCCGAAATATTGAATTCTTTTATATAATCAAATAAACTCTTTTGAATGTTTTCAGGAAATAGCAACAAGATGCGAATTATTTTCTTACGTTTTTTGTTGCTTTGGTACAAGTTTTGAGTTAAATTTAATGGACTAAAAACTAAAAATGACGGTTTATGCGTTTTATAATCAGAAAGTTAGTGTTTGTGGCTTTGTTATTAGGCGGGTTTGGAGCGCAAGCGCAGCATAACGTAAGAGTGGTGCGTTTTCCAGAACTTCAAAAGCTCCTCAAATCCAAACAAGACACGCTATTGGTCATAAACTTCTGGGCAACTTGGTGCAAACCTTGTGTACGTGAACTTCCTCATTTTCAGAAGGCTTACGACGGTTTCAAAGAAAAACCAGTACGTTTTTTGTTGGTAAGTCTCGATGATGCCAAAGAGCTGAAAACGCGCCTTGAGCCATTTGTCCAACGCCATAACATGACTACACCCGTTTGGCTGCTCAATGAGTCGGATTACAACTCGTTCATAGACAAAGTGGACGAAAGTTGGCAAGGTTCGTTGCCTGCCACACTTTTTCTGAACAATCACCGCGAGCAGCGCGTTTTTCACGAAAAAGAATTGACCGAAGCGCAGCTAAACCAAACAATTCGGAATCTTTTACCCAACTAATTACAAGTTTTAACCTTTAAAAATTTTTGCTATGAAAAAGAAATTATATGTATGGCTACCCGCTTTGTTGTTGGTATGCTCTTTGATGGCCATGAAAACATTGCGCACGCAAGGCTATCAGGTCGGCGATAAAGTCAAAGATTTTAGCCTAAAAAATATTGATGGCCAAATGGTTTCGCTCAAAACCAATGCGGCGGCAAAAGGCTTTATCGTAACATTTACTTGCAACCATTGCCCGTTTGCGGTCAAATACCAAGATCGCGTGGTGGCTTTACATAAAAAATACGCGCCGTTGGGCTATCCTGTTTTGGCCATTAATCCCAACGATCCCGCCAAAGAGCCAGAAGATAGTTTTGACAACATGAAAGCGCGTGCCAAAGAGAAAAATTTCACGTTCCCTTATGTGTTCGACGAAACGCAAGAAGTGGCCAAAGCGTTTGGCGCGGCTCGCACGCCACATATTTATATAGTGCGCAAAGTGGGTGCTGATTTTGTGGTAGAATACATCGGCGCGATAGACGACAACGCCAACGATGCAAGCAAAGTGCAGAAAAAATATGTAGAAGAGGCTATCAATGAGCTACTTGCAGGCAAGTCAGTGGCTACCAACCAAACCAAAGCGATTGGTTGTACAATTAAATGGAAAGATGCCTAATTGTCCATAAAGTATAAAATATAGAGAAGGAGATTTCTTCCGAAATCTCCTTTTTTGTTGTGTGCGGGTGGTGCATAAAAATAAATTTAGAAAAAACCAAATATTTTTTTTGTAAAATATAGTTTTATTGAAAATGATTCCATAGCTTTGCAGGCTGAATTTTACCCATCTGGCTTTTGCTGGACGAGGGTAGTTCTCGAAGTCAAAAATACGTTCACCGAGATACTTACGATGCCCCCAACGAAACAGTTTTCTGACTTGTTAGGTACAAGATTATAGCAATTATTGTCTAAATCTGTGTGTTTTAACAGGTCTTTTTTGTTTTGTGTTGAAATTGTAAATATAACGTGGACACTGTATCTGTAATGTGTAAACACTGTTCCTAAATTATGGCATTCAGAAAAAACAACAAGCCAAGTCAAGACTTTTCAAAAGTTACGATTAGCTTGGCTTCGCCAGAGTCTATTTTGGCGAATTCAAGGGGCGAAGTAAGGCAGCCCGAAACCATCAATTACCGCACCTATAAGCCCGAAACAGATGGTCTGTTTTGTGAGCGTATCTTTGGTCCTGTAAAAGATTGGGAATGTCACTGTGGTAAATACAAACGTATTCGTTATAAGGGTATTGTTTGCGACCACTGCGGCGTGGAAGTAACCGAAAAGAAAGTACGCCGTGAACGCATGGGACACATCGAATTGGTGGTTCCTGTGGCGCATATCTGGTACTTCAAATCGTTGCCTAACAAAATAGGCTACCTGTTGGGTATGCCAACCAAAAAACTCGACCAAGTTGTTTATTATGAACGCTTTGTCGTGATTCAGCCAGGTATTTGGGCTGAACAAGGAAGCGGAGCAGGAACAAAGGCCTTAGACCTTATCAGCGAAGATGAATACTTGGATATTATGGACAAGTTGCCGCGCGAAAACCAAATGCTCGACGACGAAGACCCTAATAAATTCCTCGCTAAGATGGGCGCAGAGGCTTTGATGATTTTGCTTGGCCGCACTAATCTTGATGACCTTTCTTACTCGCTTCGTCACTCTGCCGCTACCGATACGTCGCAGCAACGCAAAGCCGAAGCCCTCAAACGCTTAAAAGTAGTAGAAGCATTCCGTGAAGCGGAATCGCGTGGTGTGCCTAACAAACCAGAATGGATGATTATCCGTATGGTGCCTGTTATTCCGCCAGAATTGCGCCCACTTGTACCTTTGGACGGTGGCCGTTTTGCTACTTCTGACCTTAACGACTTGTACCGTCGCGTAATTATTCGTAACAACCGCCTAAAACGCCTTATCGAGATTAAAGCTCCTGAGGTGATTTTGCGTAACGAAAAGCGTATGTTGCAAGAGGCTGTGGACTCTTTGTTTGATAACTCACGCAAAGTAAACGCCGTTCGTGCCGAAGGTAACCGCGCCCTCAAATCCCTTTCGGATATGTTGAAAGGTAAACAAGGCCGTTTCCGTCAAAACTTGTTGGGTAAACGTGTGGACTACTCTGGCCGTTCGGTTATTGTGGTAGGTCCTGAGCTCAAATTGCATGAGTGCGGTTTGCCTAAAGATATGGCGGCAGAATTGTTTAAGCCGTTTATTATTCGCAAGCTGATTGAAAGAGGTATCGTGAAAACGGTAAAATCAGCCAAGAAAATTGTAGATAGAAAAGACCCTGTAGTTTGGGATATTTTGGAAAACGTATTGAAAGGACACCCTGTTCTTTTGAACCGTGCCCCTACGCTTCACCGTTTGGGTATTCAGGCTTTCCAACCAAAACTAATCGAAGGAAAAGCTATCCAATTGCACCCGTTAGTGTGTACGGCCTTCAACGCCGACTTTGACGGTGACCAAATGGCGGTTCACGTGCCACTCGGCCACGAAGCCATTTTGGAAGCCTCTATGTTGATGTTGGCTGCGCACAACATCTTGAACCCTGCTAACGGTGCGCCTATTACGGTACCTTCTCAAGACATGGTTTTGGGCTTGTACTATGTAACTAAAGGCCGTCGTAGCACGCCTAAACACCCGATTTTGGGTGAAGATATGTCGTTCTATTCGGCAGAAGAAGTTATCATTGCCATCAACGAAGGTCGCTTGTCGAAACACGCCTTTATTAAAGTGCGTACGACAGTGAAAAACGAAAAAGGCGAATTAGTACCGAAACTCGTAGAAACTGTAGCGGGTCGTGTGCTTTTCAACCAATTCGTTCCTGCGGAAGTTGGTTATGTAAACACGCTTTTGAGTAAGAAAGAACTTCAAAAAATCATCTCTTTGGTGTTCAAAACTTCGGGTATGGCTCGCGCCGCCCAATTCTTGGACGACATCAAAGAACTTGGTTTCAAGATGGCCTTCAAAGGTGGTTTGTCTATCGGCTTGGACGATGTGAAAATTCCAGACAACAAACACACACTCATCGCCAAAGCGAAAGAAGAAGTGGAAGTGGTTTGGCAAAACTACCAAATGGGTCTTATTACCGATAACGAACGTTATAACCAAATCATTGATATTTGGACTCGTATCACTTCGGAAATCACAGGTATTTTGATGAAAGAACTGGAAGAAGACGAACAGGGCTTTAACTCAATTTACATGATGATGCACTCTGGCGCACGTGGTTCTCGCGAACAAATCCGTCAGTTGGGTGGTATGCGTGGTTTGATGGCTAAACCTCAAAAGAACTTACAAGGTTCGGTAGGTGAAATCATCGAAAACCCAATTCTTTCGAACTTTAAAGAAGGTTTGGACGTGTTGGAGTACTTCATTTCTACACACGGTGCGCGTAAAGGTCTGGCCGATACGGCTCTTAAAACTGCCGATGCGGGTTATTTGACTCGTCGTTTGGTGGACGTGGCACAAGACGTAATTATTAATGAAGTGGATTGCGGTACGTTGCGCGGTTTGGCAGTTACTGCCCTCAAAGACAACGAAGACATCGTAGAACCTTTGTCTGAACGTATTTTGGGTCGCGTATCCGTACACGACGTGTACGACCCACGCACTAACGAATTGTTATTGTCTGCTGGTCAAGAAATTACAGAAGATATTGCTGCGGCGATTGATGCGACAAGCATTGAAGAAGTAGAGATTCGTTCGGTATTGACTTGTGAGTCGCGTCGTGGTGTGTGTGCTAAATGTTACGGACGTAACTTGGCTACAGGCCGCATGGTACAAAAAGGCGAATCGGTAGGGGTAATTGCAGCTCAGTCTATCGGTGAACCTGGTACACAGCTTACACTTCGTACCTTCCACGTGGGTGGTACGGCTTCTAACATCGCGGTAGAGGCAAGTGTAAGAGCTAAATTTGATGGTATCGTACAATACGACGAAATTCGTACTATCCCGACTGTAACTAACGACGGCAACGAAGTAGATGTAGTAATGGGTCGTTCGGGTGAAATCAAGATTGTAGAAGAAGGAACTCAAAAAGTATTGATTAGTAACCTTGCGCCTTACGGCTCTTTCTTGAAAGTAAAAGAAGGCCAAAAAGTAACAAAAGGCGACGAAATGTGCTATTGGGATCCATACAACGCCGTTATCTTGTCTGAATTTGAAGGTAAAGTATTCTTTGATTCGATTGAAGAAAACATTACTTACAAAGAAGAGTTTGACGACCAAACAGGTCACCGTGAGAAAGTTATTATTGAAACAAAAGACAAAGCGAAAAACCCTGCTATCCGCGTGGAAGGTCGCAATGGCGAAGTGAAAGTATATAGCTTACCTGTGGGAGCCCACTTGGCCGTAGAAGATGGCGTTTTGATTAAACAAGGTCAAATCCTTACCAAAATCCCTCGCGCTGTTGGTAAAACACGCGATATTACGGGTGGTTTGCCTCGTGTAACCGAATTGTTCGAAGCCCGTAACCCTTCAAATCCTGCCGTTGTGTCGGAGATTGACGGTGTAGTTACTTATGGCGGTATCAAACGCGGTAACCGTGAGGTATTCATTGAGTCGAAAGACGGCGTGAAGAAGAAATATCTTGTGCCACTTTCTAAACACATCTTGGTACAGGACAACGACTTCGTGCGTGCTGGTATGCCATTGTCGGACGGTGCGATTACGCCTTCAGACATCTTGGCTATCAAAGGGCCGACTTCGGTACAAGAATATTTGGTGAACGAAATCCAAGAGGTTTACCGCGTACAAGGGGTAAAAATCAACGATAAACACATCGAGTGTATCGTGCGCCAAATGATGCAAAAAGTGGATATCCTCGATGGAGGTGATACTAACTTCTTGCAAAATCAAATCGTAGATAAATTCACGTTCCGTAACGAAAACGATGAAATTATCGGCAAAAAAGTGGTTACGGACGCTGGCGACTCGGAAAACTTCAAGCCTGGCCAAATCGTAACAGCTCGACGCCTACGCGACGAAAACTCAAGCCTAAAACGCCGCGATTTGAAACTAGTACAAGTGCGTGATGCAGACCCTGCGGTTTCTCGTCCGATTTTGCAAGGTATCACACAAGCCTCATTGGGTACGGAAAGCTTTATTTCGGCTGCTTCGTTCCAAGAGACAACCAAAGTATTGAGCGAAGCCTCGATTCGTGGTAAAGTGGATTACTTGCTTGGTCTGAAAGAAAACGTAATCGTAGGACACTTGATCCCTGCGGGTACAGGTCAGCGCGAGTTTACCAACATTATCGTTGGCTCGAAAGAAGAATACGAAAGAATGGCGGCTGCGGAAGCGTCGGCATCGGCTCCATCTTCTGGCTCACGTCGTTCTAAAAAAGAAGCACAAAACTTATAATCAACTATTAGTTTTTGCTAAAAAATAAGAATAGAACTAATCAGCTTACCACATTGGTATTTTGATTAGTTCTATTTTTTTATTGTAACTTTACAACCTTAGAAATTTTAAAAACCTACAGTTATGGCAAACGAACCAAATCCTGAGAATCAGTTAAACATTGAACTTCCAGAAGAGATTGCAGAAGGAATTTATTCTAACTTGGTACTGATTGCGCATTCAAATACAGAATTTGTATTTGATTTTATCCGCATGATGCCTGGTGTACCCAAAGCAAAAGTAAAATCTCGTATCGTGATGACACCCGAACACGCACGCCGCCTTTTGGCTGCTTTGGCCGAAAACATAGAGCGTTACGAACAGGCTTTTGGCGGTATTCAAGAAGGCAAAACAAACATTCCTTTCAATTTTGGCGGCACGATGGGGCAAGCCTAAAATTTGAAAAAAGAACTTTATTTTTAAAAGGCTGATATTTTGTAACACTGCAAAGTATCAGCCTTTTATTTTGCTATCAAAAAAATATACAGGAAAAATATTTGCTTTGTGAGAAGAAAAAAAATGTATATGCCCAAGAAACCTTGTATTTTAGGCACACCAATTACCGACTATACCTGTTATACCAAAAGAATATTATTTTTTAGTAAGAAAACATTGTTGTAATGCAAACCATCGTAATGACTTTGGGCGAGCTTTCGGGCAAAACGTATCCGCCTATTATCCGTGCAGGAATAGAAGCCATCGAACAAGGCCTAACCCAATACTCGCCAGTAGAGGGGATTTATGAATTACGCGAAGCCATTGCGGCACATTATGCCCCGAATCAGGCCACGATTGGCCCGCAAAATGTGATGGTAACGGCTGGTGTGCGGCAGGCAGTTTTTAATGTCCTGACCAATATATTAAGCCCAGACGATGAGGTAATTTTGCCTGCGCCGTATTGGTTTGCATTTCCGAGCCTCGTGGAACGTGCTGGAGGTAAGTTAGTTACCTTGCCAACGCACGCCGCCGACAATTATACGCTGCACCCCAAGCAACTGGAAAAACTCATTACTCCCAAAACCCGACTTTTTATTTTTAATAATCCTTGCAACCCCAGTGGCAGGGTGTATAATGAAGCTGAAATAGATGCAATTGTGGCAGTTTTGGAGAAAAACCCGCACGTGTATGTGCTTTCAGACGAAATTTACGAATACATCAACTATTCCAAAGATTTTAGAAGTTTGGAAACGTGGCAATCCATTGCCGACCGCCTCATTACGGTAAGCGGATTTTCAAAGGCTTTTAGTATGTCGGGGTGGCGCGTGGGCTACATCGTGGCTGCCGAAAATTTGATTCTGACATTCCGCGAATATCAGCAAGTTACACTTTCGGGCGTGAGTATTTTTACGCAAAAAGCGGCCTTAGAAGCATTGCGTCAGCGCGATAATTATTTGCCGCCGCTGCTGGCCGAATTAGATGAAAAAGTAACGTTGGCCGCCGAGCTAATGAACACAGTTCCGAATATCGCTTGTCCCAAACCGCAAGGCGCGTATTACTTGTTCCCTGACGTGTCGGCGTATTTCGGGACGGTTTCGCCCAAAGGCCGCAACGTGGACAGTGCCGCCACCATGGTAGCGTATTTGTACATAGAGGCTGGCGTACAGGTATTTGCGGGCGATATGTTTGGCGAACCGCGTTGTTTGCGTATTTCGTTGGTGCTCGAAAAAGAGCAAATGCTCGAAGGTCTGAACCGCATCAAAAATGCGTTGTTGGAACTCAAACCCAAACAAACAGCATAAAAAAACGCATAAAAAAGCCTCTTACGTGATTGCAAGAGGCTTTTTTATTTTACATATAGTTCAAGTCATTATTGAGTTTGAGCTTAATTACGTGCGTCCAATTCAGGATTAAGATAATAGGATAAGTTGGGTCAAATTCATGCCAACGAATACCAAAATTAGCACGACCACCCAATTTGTGGTGGTTGTTGTGGTAAGATTCGCCCATCATCAAAAAGTCGAACGGAAGCAAATTTTTAGCTGTATCGTTTACTTTGAAATTGATGTAGCCGTATTTGTGTGCGTACCAGTTGATAATAGCACCGTGTACAGGCCCCATTAGGAAATGGATTGGCAAAAGCAAAAACATCCACCATTCGGTAGCAAAGTAAATGTAAAAAAGTGTATACGCTGTTCCCCAAGCCAAACGCGAAATCCACAAATCACCCAATTTCTCAATTGGAGCCCAATAAGGCACATTCTTTTTGAACTTTGGCTCGATGTCGGCGCGGTCGTTGAGAATGTCGTTGTAACGGTTTTTCGTTTTCCACATCATATCAAACAAATTGTCTGAGTAGCTTGGTGAATGTGGATCTTTTTCGGTGTCTGCGTAAGCGTGGTGCAGACGGTGCATAATGCCGTAAGCCTTCGGACTCAAGAAAGATGAGCCTTGAAATAAATAAGTCAGTACATAGAAGACCTTTTCGGCAGTAGGCGACATCGTAAACATCTGATGGGCAGCGTAACGATGTAAAAAGAATGTTTGCGCGAAAAGGGATAAGTACCAGTGTGCGACGAAGAAAATAAGAATAATCATGTAGGGTAGTGTTATTAGATAATTTACTAAAAAGATGCTTTTTCCATTCTTAAGCTCTACAAAAATATCAGTGCAAAATGGCTACCCGAATGACAAATATCACGCCGCGCCTTGATGTATTTACAGCCTTTTTGTTGAGTTTTTGGGAAGTAAAAAATCCTTAGTATAGGCATACTAAGGATTGACAATCTGTGTATTATAAATGAAATCACTTTTCGTCATCCGTAAATCCTATTAAAGCAACTCCGACTCCGACATAATAGCCCGAAAAATCGCGAGCTGTCCCGAAACGAGCATCCCCGAACGTCCAGCGATATTGCGCCTTAGAGGTAACATAAACATCGGGATAATGATTATGCGAATATACTTTCACAGCGGCCTCAAGCCCTGCTGCTAACATATAAAAGTAATTTGCCGCTACCTTTTTGGGGGACTTGCTGTAACCGTATTGTGTCCAGTATTTTTCTTGATTTGCATTATCGCCGAGTCGGCCAACGACTACACCGTTATTAAGATTAAAGCCTAACCTAAATTTATCTTTCTGCACCAAATCGTATTGGTTTGCCCACGCGATTTCGTAATAACCTAACACGGGTTTTTGGGCGGAATAGCCCGCAGGATTGCTGATTTTGTGTTGTGCTACCGAAAATGAAACGCCAGTAGCCCATTTTTGTTTGGGGTAATACTGAATATCAAAGTTTACGCCGTAGTAGTTTTTGGACATGATTGGCGTAGTGAAAGCACCCAAATCAAAGGCAATTTCGTGTTTGGGTTTGGCGGTTGGAGTGCTCACTTCTACGGAATTTTGCGCAAAAGTGAGTGTTTGAGTGGCAAGCAAAAGACTTGAAGCCAATAAGCATACCTTTTTCATGGAATAATAAGTTTTAATAGAATAAGTAAAATGTATGTTAACGAGAAGGAGATTAGGTAAAAACTAAGTTAATGCAAGTTAATTTTTATTTTGAATAAAACGAAAAATGCACCTGCGGTTTGCAAGTGCATTTCATTTATTTACAGCAATTTATGTTTGTTTTTCTCGAACAAAACTTCAATCATGCCGTCTTTGAGACCTACGTCTGGCACAATGATTTTCTTGGCTTTGGCGCGGCGCATAACGTGCAAATAAATCTCGGCAGCAGGAACAATCACGTCGGCGCGGTCGGGATTGAGCATCAGGTTATTGATACGCTCATCCATCGAAAGTTTGCTAATCATGCCTTGTACTTGCTCCACTTCCGCCAACGTCATGGTTTTGGCCTTTTTATTTTTCTTGTTGGCCAGCTCATAAATCTTGTTGATGTTGCCGCCTGTACCAACCGCCGTAATGTAGTGCATATCCGCCGAAATATGTTGCTGCACCCAATCTTCGATATTTTGCCAAATTTCAGGGGCAGTGTAGCTGTTCATGAGCCTTACCGAACCCATCGGGAACGATTCAGACGCAATTTTTTCATGATTTTTATAAATATTTAGTTCCGTACTGCCGCCGCCAACGTCGATGTGTAAGTAGGGTTTTTCGTCCAAATATTTAACAATGGCTTTGTTGATAAGGTCGGCTTCGGCTTGGCCGTCTATTACGTCAATGCTCAACCCTACGTTGTCGCGCACGTGTGCCACGATGTCGCGGCCATTCGAGGACTCGCGCAGCGCGGAAGTTGCACAAATCTTGTAGTCTTCTACTTCGTAAAGCTCTATGAGCAACTTAAACGCCTGCATGAGCTTCACAAATTTGGCTTCGAGTGCGGGCGTAATCGCGCCTTTATCAAAAACATCTTTGCCCAAACGAAGCGGAAAGCGCACATACTCTAACTTTTTGACCGTGAATTTACCTTCGTACAGCACTACGTTAGAAATCTGCATTCTGATGGCATTAGAGCCAATATCTACAACAGCAAGTTTCAAAGTGGATAACAGATATAGTTGAAAAAAAATAACCAGTAGATTAAATTGTTATGCAAGTTTACAAAAAACAAGGCACAGTATTTACAAATCGCTAAAAAGAGGGTTCTTTTTATGAAAAAAATATTACACAGCCCTTTTGTTGGCTCTTTCTCAAAAACGCGCATACAAAAGCCTTTTATCACAAAACACAACGCGATATAAACCAAACGATTTACTTTGCAGTTCGTTTCTATACATTTGAATCAAAGCGATATGATGAACAAAATTACTTTGGGGGCATTGTTGGCGTTGGGTTGTGTAAGCCTTGAGGCCACCGCCCAAACCAAAACCCTCAGCATAGAAGATGCCATGCTCAATCCGCAACTTGCACCCGCCAACTTGCGCCAATTGCAATGGATAAAAGCCTCTGATGCGTTTAGCTACGCTGCGCCATTTGGCAAAACAGAATATTTACTCAAAGGTACAGCCGCCAGCACGCACCGCGACACGTTGGCCAAAGCCTCTGCCCTACCCAACGCGCCGAAACGTTTGCCGTTTTTTAGTTGGATTTCGGAGCAAAAAGCATGGTACGCCGCAGGCAACGATTATTATTACTACGATGTGGCCAGCCAAAAAGCGACCGTTTTTAGTACACTGCCCGACGACGCCGACAACGCAGACGTAGCCGAAAACAACCAGTACATTGCTTACACTCGCGCCCAAAACTTGTTTGTGGCCATTGGCACAGAGCAAATACAAGTAACCAACGAACCAAACAAAGCTATAGTAAACGGACAGGCCGCACACCGCAACGAGTTCGGCATTACAAAAGGAACGTTTTGGTCGCCGAAAGCTAACTTATTGGCTTTCTATCGTTTAGACCAAACAATGGTAACGGATTATCCGCTCGTGAATACTACGCCGATTCCTGCCGAAGCCAATCTTATCAAATATCCGATGGCGGGCGACAAAAGCCACCATGCCACTGTAGGCGTTTTTGATTTGAAGAAAAAAACAACCGTGTTTTTGCAAACGGGCGAGCCTGCCGAACAATATTTAACCAACATTACGTGGAGTCCTGACGAGAAATCAATTTATATCGCGGTGCTAAATCGTGACCAAAACCACCTCAAACTCAATCAGTACGACGTGGCTACGGGCAAATTCTTGAAAACTTTGTTTGAAGAAAAACACGATAAATACGTAGAACCTGAGCATGAACTTTTGTTTTTACCCAACAATGCAAACCAATTTATTTGGCAGTCCGACCGCGACGGTTTCAGCCATTTGTATTTGTACAACACCGACGGCAAGCAACTGAAGCAACTCACCAAAGGCAATTTTGAGGTAACGGCCACACTCGGATTTGATGCCAAAGGCGAAAAGCTTTTCTTGCAAACCACAGGTAATCAGGGCTTAGACCGCCATTTGGCCAGTGTTACGGTGTCTGGCAAATTTGCGCAACTAACCCAAACGTCTGGCACGCACAATGTGAGCGTAAGCGAGAAAAGTAATTTTGTATTAGATAATTTCAGCAATTTAAGCACGCCGCGCCGCATCAGCGTATTGGCTTCATCGGGCAAAGAACAAAGTCTTTTGTTGGAAGCGGCCAACCCGCTCAAAGATTTTACGTTGGGTAAAATTGAATTTGTAACACTGCAAGCCCAAGACGGCACGCCGCTCAACGCACGCCTCATCACACCGCCCAATTTGGAAGCTGGCAAAAAATACAAAGCCGTGGTGTATGTTTACGGAGGCCCTCACGCACAGTTGGTTACAAACAACTGGCTCGGAGGCGCAAACCTTTGGATGCACTACATGGCGCAACAAGGCTACGTGATGTTTACGATAGACAATAGAGGTTCGGAACACAGGGGCCGCGCTTTTGAGCAAGCTACGTTCAGGCAATTGGGTACGGCGGAAATGGCCGACCAACTCGCAGGCCTTAAATATTTGAAAAATTTGGCTTTCGTGGATAGCTCGCGCGTAGGCGTACACGGTTGGAGTTTTGGCGGTTTTATGACTACCAGCCTGATGACACGCACGCCCAACGCCTTCAAAGTTGGCGTAGCGGGTGGCCCAGTGATTGACTGGCGTATGTACGAAATTATGTACACGGAACGCTACATGGATACGCCAGCCACCAACGAACAAGGTTACAAAACCAATAATCTGTTGGAATATGTGCCCAATCTGAAAGGTAAATTAATGCTGATTCATGGCACAGACGACGACGTGGTGGTATGGCAACACAGCCTCAAATACGTGCAAAAAGCCGTAGAAACAGGCAAACTCATCGATTATTTTGTGTACCCTGGCCACAAACACAACGTACAAGGGCGCGACCGCTTACACCTGATGCGGAAAATCACCCAGTATTTTGAAGATTATTTGTAAAAAACGCAAGTCCCCAATTTTCTACGGAAGGTTGGGGATTTTTATTAAAATATTTTGCTAATTTGAAACCAAGATTACACCATAACACTCAATAACAAGACAAACATGAAAAGAAGTTATACCATTGATTTAGTACGATTTATCGCCGCTTTTTGCGTAATGACTTTGCATACGCCGCTGCCCAGTATGGGGCATGATGTTGGCTCTATTGTGCGAATTGCGGGGCGTTGGGCTGTGCCGTTTTTTTTCATGGCAACAGGCTATTTTTTGGGCAAAAAAATTACGACAGACAACAAATTGCCGATGCAAAGCATTGAAAAAAACATGGTGAAATTATTCTCCGTCTTTTTTGTCTCGTCTCTGGTGTATATGGCTTATAGTTACTTAGTTACGCCTACCATTTCGTTTAATGATATTGCGCTTTTGGTCAAAGGCACTTACGGACATTTGTGGTTTGTGGGATCGATGATTGTGGCCTACATTTTCATTTGGTACATGTACGCCATCGGCCAAAGTAAAGTACTGCCAATCATTTCGTTAGCCTTGCTTGTGTTGGTGGTGTACGCTGATGCTTATGATTTAATATCGGGCAAAACCGTGATTTATCAGCAGTTGCCGCGATTTCTGAGTTCCATTCCGTTTATGTACATGGGGCTTTATTTGTCGGATAAAAAACTGCCTGAAAAAAGCCTGCCTCTTTGGATTGTGGTCTTTGTCGTGGGCTTTCTTTTACAATATGGAGAGGCATTTTATTTTGAGAAAATGTATAAATATTCGGCCTATCAACCGCAAACACTTATCGGAACTATTTTCGCAGCTATTGGCATATTTAATATTTGTTTATTGGTGCAAACCAATGAAAATAAATGTGCTATTTATGGTCAAAAATATTCGCTGTTCATTTATCTGTATCATTTAATTGGTTACTGGTTTGTTCAAAAACTAATGACTTGGCTCGATGTGGTTTCTACCGATTATATCAGATTGTTTTTGCCTGCGTATAGCTTCGGATTTATGCTTACGACTGCGATTCTGATAGATAAATTTTTGCCAAAAATATTTGCCATTCTTAATGG
The DNA here is from genome assembly GCF_900112255.1 of Flexibacter flexilis DSM 6793. Taxonomy (NCBI): domain Bacteria; kingdom Pseudomonadati; phylum Bacteroidota; class Cytophagia; order Cytophagales; family Flexibacteraceae; genus Flexibacter; species Flexibacter flexilis. The sequence continues at coordinate 81,805 of NZ_FOLE01000006.1, read as the reverse complement.
TGATATCAATACGTCAAAATAATATTTATATATGAAAAATATATTTAAAATATTACCTATTATATTCCTACTTAGTTCTTGCCAAATTGGGCGATTTGTTTTTTATAATTTTGCGGATATTCGAGACTATAAAAAATTTCCGAATAGAAAATTACAAGCAGATTCCACGCATAAGTATTTTTTTGCTAAAGCAGAAAAAGGGAAATTTCCTGTTTCCATAAAAAATAAGGAACAAAAGGAAATTAGCTTTGACACATTTTTGAAAAAAACAAAAACAGTGGCATTTCTGATTATTAAAAACGATACCATACAATACGAAAAATATTTTGGTAAATACAATCAAGAAAGCATAGTTCCTTCATTTTCAATGGCCAAATCCGTTACATCCATTTTAATTGGCTGTGCCATAGATGACAAACTGATTCAGTCTGTGGACGAACCTATTACTAATTATATTCCAGAATTAAAGAAAAATGGATTGGAAAAAGTAACGATTAAACAATTACTTCAGATGACCGCTGGCGTAAAATTTAATGAAAGTTACTATAGTCCTTTTTCGGATGCAGCGGGCTTTTATTATGGCCGAAATCTTCGCAAAAAAATCGCTAAAATGAAAACAAATAATCAATCTAAAGCTACATTTAAATACCTAAGTGGAAATACACAATTGTTGGGCTTGGTGCTGGAAAGAGCCTTAAAAAACAAAACAATTACAGCGTATTTACAAGAAAAAATCTGGACACCATTGGGCATGGAATATGACGCTTCTTGGAGTATTGATAAGAAAAATAATGGCATAGAAAAAACGTTTTGTTGCCTGAATGCACGCGCAAGAGATTTTGCAAAAATTGGCCGATTGTATCAGAATAAAGGCCGTTGGAATGGGCAGCAAATTGTTTCGGAAAAATGGGTGCAAGAGTCCACAAAAATAGATACAAGCAACGGGAGCGCGGCTTATTATCAGTATCAATGGTGGTTGCCGACACGCAACGGCGATTTTATGGCCGAAGGTTTTTTGGGACAATTTATTTACGTAAATCCTGCTAAAAATGTGGTTATTGTACGTTTGGGCAAACGTGAAGGCGATGCCAATTGGTGGGAAATTCTACCTTCGTTGGCTAATCAATATTGAACCATATTTTAACTTGTTATTGACCATCAAAAAAATAAAAATTGAATCTCCTCGAAGCCCAACATTTGACGGCTGGCTATGGCCAACGTTCCGTATTAGATAACATGTCGTTTTGTTGTCCGCCAACCCGATTTTTGGCGGTGTTGGGGCATAATGGCACAGGCAAATCCACTTTTTTTAAAATCCTGAGTCAAGCCCTTTCCTATACAGGAAGTTTGCGACTACTCGGCCAAGAAATACAGAAAATCAGCAACTTACCGCAGCAAGTGGCCATTTTGGAACAAAAAAACAATGTCGTTTTTTCGGTGAAGGTTGCCGATTTGGTACTGGCGGGAGCTTTTGCACGCAAAGCATTTTGGGAAGACTACTCCCCTACCGACCACGCGGAAGCCGCACAACTGCTCGCGCAACTAGACATCAGCCATTTAGCAGACAAAGATTTTACGCAACTCTCTGGCGGTGAGCAACAAATGGTTTGGCTGGCGCAAATGATGATGCAAAAAACACCTGTCTGCCTACTCGACGAGCCTACGCAACACCTCGATTTGCATAACCGTAAAAAAGTGTTTGAACTTATGCGCACTTGGACGCGCCACGACAAAACCGTAATTTGTATTACCCACGACATACAGTATTTGGGTATGATGGAGGGTTTTTTGCTAAATTTGTCCGCCCTTGAAGTGGGCATAGAACCGATTACGCCCCAAAACATTGCCAAACACACCGCATTGTTGGAAGCAATCAATCCATTTCATCTAACACAATAAACTGATTTACATGAAATTAGCATACAGAACCATTGGCGAAGGTCAGCCGCTTGTTATTTTGCACGGCTTGTTTGGTTCGGGCGACAACTGGCTCACGATTTCTAAGGTTTTAAGCGACAGGCATCAAATATTTTTGGTTGATCAGCGCAATCATGGCCGCTCGCCGCACAGCGACGAATGGACTTACAAGGCGATGGCCGACGATTTGTATGCGTTTTTGCAAGAACATAATCTCCAAAATCCGATACTAATCGGCCATTCGATGGGCGGAAAAACCGTGATGCAATTTGCGATTACTTACCCAAATGTTGCCCGCAAAATCGTGGTGGTGGACATTGCGCCAAAACTTTATCCTCCTCATCATCAGGATGTTTTGGCGGGACTTCACGCCGTAGATTTGGCCAATATCACCAGCCGCAACGATGCGGAAGCAGCCATGGCAACAGCCATCAAAGAAGCAGATGTACGACAATTTTTACTTAAAAACTTGTATCGCAACGAAAACGGACAGTTTGCTTGGCGCGTAAATTTGCCGCTCATTACCCAAAAAATTGAAGAAATTGGCGTAACCCAAACCAGCCCAACGCCTGTGCAAATTCCTGCGTTGTTTGTTCGTGGTGCGCTTTCAAAATACATAAAAGACGCAGATTTGGCTCTGATTCAGAACCTTTTCCCAAATAGCGAGCTAAAAACCATCGAAGGGGCAGGCCACTGGGTACAAGCCGAAAAACCTGCCGAATTTGTACAAGCTGTGCAACCTTTTCTTTACGAATAATTAATAATTTCATTTTCAGATATTTACAAAGTCATGGCAATTCAAGTTCCAAGTATTTTTGCGGCCTACGAGCAAGCGATACAGCAATCTGTACGGCCATTTGTACACATTACAGCCACGCCCGAAGCAAGCACTTCGGCCACTCAAAGCAAGTTTGGGGGTGTGCCTTATTTGCCCGTAGATGCAGCCTACCCGACCAATGCAGAAGGGCAGCCGTTGGCTTTTGTGGCGCAAATTAATTTGGAAGAAATGCCCGCATTGCCAGACTGGCCGAGCAAAGGAATTTTGTTGTTTTTCATAGACTCAAAAGATAATTTGTTGGGGCTAAATTTTGATAATCGTACCGACCAAAATGGCTTTAAGATTTTGTATTTTAATGAAATAGAACAAGATAGCGGTAAATTATTGGCCACTTTGCCTGCCGATGCACCTGTTTTTGTAGAAAAAGAAAGTCGCATTACTTTTGAACAAAAAGAAGCACCAGTAAGTACAGGAGATTGTCATTTTGAGCAGCTTATCGGCGAAAGTATTTATGACTTTGTGGACAAGTTTGAAGACCCCGACGAGGCCGAACAACAATACAAAGATTTGGCGCAGCAAGCAGGCCACAAGTTAGGCGGCTACCCAGATTTTGCGCAAGAAGACCCGCGTTATGAGTCGGAAGAAAGTGCAGAATATGTGCTTTTGTTTCAGGCAGATACAGACGGAAATATCGGCCTGATGTGGGGTGATATGGGTGTGGCTAACTTTTTTATTAAACCAGAAGATTTGAAAGCAGCCAATTTTACGGGTGTATATTACAACTGGGATTGCGCCTGATTTTTTTATTCAAGAAATTATAACGAATTTGCAACTTAATGTTGCTCAGTTTTTTATGAAACAATATCACGATTTACTCAATCATATTCTGGACAATGGTACGGCCAAAGAAGACCGCACAGGAACGGGAACTTTGAGTGTGTTTGGATACCAAATGCGATTTGATTTACAAGAAGGTTTCCCTCTTTTGACAACCAAAAAATTACATACAAAATCCATTATTCATGAGCTTTTGTGGTTTTTGAAAGGCGATACCAATATTAAATACCTGAAAGACAATGGTGTAAGCATTTGGGACGAATGGGCAGATGCCAGCGGAAACTTAGGCCCTGTGTACGGACACCAATGGCGTTCGTGGGCGGGAGCGGATGGCCAAACCATCGACCAAATTACAGAGGTGGTACGCACGATTCGCACCAACCCAGATTCGCGCCGAATGATTGTGAGTGCTTGGAACGTGGCCGACATCAACAAAATGAAATTGCCGCCTTGCCATGCTTTGTTTCAGTTTTATGTGGCCAATGGCAAACTTTCGTGCCAATTGTACCAACGTAGTGCCGACGTGTTTTTGGGCGTACCTTTCAATATTGCGTCTTATGCGTTGCTTACTTGCATGATGGCGCAGGTTTGTGGCCTAGAAGTGGGCGAATTTATTTGGACGGGAGGCGACACGCATTTGTACACCAATCACTTAGAACAAACACGTTTGCAACTCACGCGCACGCCGAAGCCTTTGCCGCGTTTGCAAATGAATGCGAATGTGAAAGAAATCTTTGATTTTGTTTTTGAAGATTTCCAAATACTTGATTACGAACCACATCCGAGCATAAAAGCTCCAGTAGCAGTCTAATTTTATCCGCGATTTATTTTATATTCATGTTCCAAAAATTAAAAAACTTTATCAAACACCCAGAGTTTAAGCATTTTGTTTTATACCTGATTATGGCCATTATTGGCTTTGCCACCAATGTTGGTTCTCGCGTTTTTTATCGGGAGACATTAGGCATTGATTTTGGTGTAAGTGTCGTGTTAGCCTATTTTACAGGTATGATTGTAGGCTTCGTATTGTCAAAATTATTTGTCTTTAAAGCCCAAGAAAACGGCAATATTTGGCGCGAAATGATAAAGTTTACGATGGTTTCTGTCGTAGCAATGCTTGTAACGCTGGCAGGTTCGCTGATTGCACTACGTGTATTTAACTGGTATTTTTTGGCAAATCCAGAACAACATCAATTAGCTTCAGATCTTATCGCCAATACATTTCATCTTAAAGCAATTAACCGAGAATTAGCCTCACATTTGTCAGGAACTTGCGTTGGTTTTTTTGCTAATTTCTTTGGTCATAAATTATTCACCTTCCGCACAACTGGCTATTGGGACAAAATAGTTGCAGCCAAAACCCAATATATTAGCAAGAAAGCATAATTTAATTACAAAAGTTATGTTATAGCAGTGGTATTTGATGTCTATAACATAACTTCTACTATAAAATGGGCTTGTAAGTAACAGTTTTCGGTAAGTATATATTTTATTATGATGAAATGATGTATTTTTGTAATAGAAACTCGCACTACTAATAAACATAAAAATGGCTAATACTCAATACATTAATCTCAATTATTTGCAAGACATCTCGGGCGGAGACGAGGAGTTTGTACGCGACCTGCTGGAGACTTTTGTAAGCAACAGCCCTCAAGACATTCAGATTATTACGGATGCTTTAGCGGCGCACCAATGGGATACTATTTGGAAAATGGGGCATAAATTAAAGTCTTCGTCCAAATTTATGGGTGCAGAACACATGGCTGAAGCTGCCGCAGAAATTGAATGTTATTGCAAGCAAGTCGACAAGATAGAAATCCCTCATATACAAATACTTATCAAAAATCTAGAACAGCAATTTGCTTTAGCCCAAACCGAAATACAAGGGTTATTGTAACAATAGCATTTCTGTTTTGAGCAAAGGGCAAATGCGATACCGCTCATCGTGTGTATCCTGATAGGCAGCTTCCAAAATTTGGTAAACATGATCCAAACCAATCTTTTTAGCCCACTCAAAAGGGCCATAAGGGTAGTTTGTGCCTAACTTCATACCCGTATCTATGTCCTGACGCGAAGCCGTACCTTCCTGAAGCGTATAATAAGCCTCATTGATAATCATGGCAATGACACGCGGTGTAACCATGCCTACGCGATCGGTAACCCATGCATAATCTTTTGTAAAATGCGATAGTGTTTTATCCAAAATTTCTTTGTCTGTATCGCGCATAACCGATAATTCCATTACCGAATTTTCCCAAAAAGCAGGCAAACCATTAAATCCACCCAACGCAAAATGTGTTGGGTGAGGAGCTATGCTAGCCAACTGTTTTAATGGGCTGTTTATCAAAACATTGAGGTGTACGTACTGATTGTAAAAGCGTAGATTTTGCTCTAAATCATTGGTTTCAAAATCAAAAATGAGGTTAATTTCTTGCCAGTTACCTGTAAAAAAATGAGGGCTTGGTGTGGTAAATACAGTCAGATTAGGGAATTTTTGGTTAAATAACTGTTGATAATGTGTAGAGGCAACAACTAGGATTTTCATGGTGTATTAGAGGAAATTGGTGTATTAAATTTATTGTGTAGCGATTGCGGCCATTTTTGAATAATAGCCAATACTTTTTGTTCTGATAAGGTTTGTAAGCATTGACAAGTAGCTCCATTCTGACATTTTGTACAATGTTTTTTCTCTACCAATACTGAAGCCTTATTGCCCGCAGGCTTTTGATTGGTCGGCGTATAAGGGTACGCATTATTATACAATCCTAGTGCTTTTTTTTGCAAGGCAGAAACTATTTGCAGCTCAATCGTATTGGTGGCTACGATCCCATCGGCAGCAGCGAGGAGCGTCATCGTGTCCGCCAAATCCAAACGCCCTGTCAGATTATGAATATAAGAAGGGAACTGAGACAATTCGTATTGTTTTTCTGCAATAATAATAACATTAAACGCCTTATTATCAAGGCATTTGCAAAGCGATTCAAATTTAGCCAAAGGCCATTGTAAGTTTGCAATAGGATTGGATAGTTGCAAAACCAAATTAAATTTTTGGGGGTCAATTTTATTGGCAATTTCTGGCGAGGGTAATGAAATTTTGCTTAGACCTGTTATGCCATTAAGCATCTCAGCAGAAAAATAAACGTTCGTTTTAAACACTTTAGCCAAAGCAACAATGCGTTGCATTTGGTGGCGCACAAGCTTTCCTTTCAGCACACTAATATTAACCAACTTATTGGCATTAAACCAATTACGCCAGTAATTTCTATCCCCTACACGCACAGGAATCTGTACTTTTTTGGCCAGCTTCGCAACCGAAACATCATTGTTGGCCGAAATAAATATTTGCGCTTTGTATTGTTGCAAAAGTGTGGGGTCTGCCAATACCATTTCTTTACTCAAAAAAAAATCTATCCACTCGCAGGCCTGCACCAAAGGGCGTGCTTGCTCATTAGCCACAAACACAATTTTACATTGATTTTCTTTGTGTTGGCGCATCACATACACCAACGGGAGTGTGAAGAATACTTCTAAAAGTGTTCCTGTTTGGCTAATTACAATGGTGGATAGTTGTTTCAATGATAATGAGAGTCTTATACTGATGATATTTGGCAAAAGGCTTTTATTTATTTCTCAAATAACTTTTGTATTTGAAGAAAGAGGTGATTTCTACATTTACTTTTAACCGAAAGGATACAAAACTATCATTTCCTCCTTTATTCTTAGGATCAGAGATTCCGTCTAAAAAATCTGTCTGCGTTAAATGATAAGTAGCTTCTGCACCTGCACTAATATTGTCGAAAAGATATGTATTAAATCCAACAGAAACAGGAATGAATACGGAAGTATTAGTAATTTTTTTTTGGCCTACGGGTTGAGGCAGCAAACGTAACTTCTCTTTTGTTTTTTGGTCGCGAGGCTCAAAATACATAAAACCTACTCCTGCAGTAACATAAGGATTTAGTTTATAATCCTGATAAGGCACATCTCCTTTGGGCAAAAAATAATGTACCAAAGAGAAGTTAGCCTGTCCGTTATGCGAATAAAAAGATACGTCTCCGTCTTTGGCATTGAGTTTAAAATACCCTACCCCTAGCCTAGCACTAATATATTCGGTAAGGTGATAATAACCATTGACATTGACCAATGGATTAAGTCCAAAACTCTGGTCTCCAAAGCCAGTAAATCCACTTAATTCTCCCGAATACATTGAAGTTCCTAGCCCTACATCATATGCCCAATTACTAAAGGTAGGCCGCGTATAGGGACGAAAATAACGCCACTTGCGTTTGGCAAAAACCTGAGTATCTGCCAAGAAAATAATCCCCAACAGCAATGCAAGTACGGCTATTTTTTTATTAAAATTCACGTTCATCAATCTAACGAAAGTTGTATAATTTAAAGTTGTATTCCGCAATGCACGCAGGCATCAGCACAGACGCTCAAAATATTAACGATGAATAATAATTTCGTCTTCGATCACTAACACATTCGGAAAATTATTACGCAATTGATTATACATTTTTTGCGCTTCCAAACGCGTAAAGAAATCGCCTACTTTTACTTTAAAGCTCGGCTGTTTGTAGGTGGTATAAACATCTATATCAGGAAAACGCTTATAGATCTTCTCCTTTACTTTGTTAGCATCTTCGCGATTAATGCCCGAATAAACAATTACCCGATAGCCCATTGCTTTATCTATAAATTTATTATAATAAGCAATACTATCTAATAAAGTATTGATTTGTAGGTTAATAGAATTAGTGGCAGGAATTTCGGAAGCACTTGACGATGCCGAAGCATTCGCCGCAGTTTCTGGAACAAAACGCGGTCTCCAAGTAGAGGAAACACTAGTATTGGTGTTTTTTTTGTTCGTAACCGTATTATTTCCAGCTTTACAGCCCACAATCAAGAACAATCCCATCAAAAAAACATAAAAATAAACACGTATTCTTGTATTCATGACTGCAAACAATTAGCTAATTAATAATCTCAATATTTTTTGATTAGAAGCAGCAAAGGTAACGAGAAATTATATTTCATAACACAAATATTACAAAAAAAGAAAAGCCGCTTTTAAGAATAAAAACGGCTTTTCTTTTGTATAATTTTAATTTCTACTGATAAAGAATTTTCTGCATTTGTGTATGTCCGTCTTCAAAATGTAGGACTACAAAATAAACGCCCTTGGCATGGCCTGCTACATTTAGCTCGATATCTTGACTATAAGTAGCATCTGTTACAACGATTTCCTTACCTTGTGCATTTTGTATCTGCACTTTTACAATCGCACTCTCTCCTACATAATGTACCGCAAATCGGCCTGTTTGTGTTGGATTTGGGTACAACTGAGCAGTGATTTGCGCTTTTGTTAGCGTCTGTTTCACTACCTCAATTGGAGAATAAGTGTGTGTGCCATCCACATCCATCATACGCAAACGATAGTAAGAAGTACCTTCTAGCGGGGCGAAATCAACAAAATTATAATTTAATTTTTGGTCGCTGAAATAGGCGGCTTTTACTTGCCCAATGTCTTCAAAATGCTTTCTGTCCGAAGAACGTTCGATTACAAAATAATCAGAATTGCGCTCCGAATAGGTTTGCCAAGTTACATTTACCGTTTTATCAGATTGCAATTTCGCTTTAAAATTATTGAGCGATACGGGAAGTACGCTACTGCCTGCGTGCAAGAACAAATAGCTAAAGCCTGGTACTAAGAAGTCGGCGTAATAAACGTTAGAAGTAGTTGTAATACCAGCAGGAATCACACCAGAGGCAATTTGTGTATGGAATGAAGCTCCAGAAACACTGCTAATATTTGGTGTGCCTACCCCATCTACCGAAACGTTGGCATCAGGAATACGTGTTAGGTTAATGTCTGCCACCGTTACGCTTTGTCCCATGGCCGAAGCAAGAGAATTTAGTTCTGTTTGCGTAAAATACACACGAACCTTTGCTGGGCCATTTACAGTCGGACTTACCTTAAAATAGCGTTGCAAAATTTTATAAGTATAAAAACTCTGAACCGTTGGAGCAATATATACGGTTGCACTAGTATTGCCTAAAGCATCCACATCACCTGCACCCGAATAGTCATTTAATCCCATAATCGGTAAATAACTAATGTCAGAGCCAATTGTAGCCATTGCATCGTTATTTTCAAAGTAACAAGAACCTGTAAGGCTATTCGTAGCCAACGGAGCGGCTGGGCGCACAAACAATGTTTGGGTAGCATCAGCACCAGTCGAGCCATTTACTAGCGTCTCGCAGTTGTATGACTTTACGGAAGTTATGGTATAAGTAGTTGTGGTAGAAGGATTTACCATATAGGTTTTAGGGCCTTCACCATCAGGCAAATCTACAATGTAAAAAGTACCATCCGAACCACTAACAGAAATCATATACGGGCCAGAGCCTAACGCATCAAAATTCAGTGGCGCAAATGCTCCCACACATATAGATTGGTCAGGACCAGCTGATACTGTAGGTGCAAGATAAGTCGTACGATTAAAAAACCACTGACCATTGGCACTGTTACTCACATTATCACTATTTCCACCCGTTACAAAACTAACGCCTGCCGCTGTAACATCCTGTACACGAATATAGTCAAAACAAAGGTTAGGGCCGCTCGTTTTAGTGATACGAGCCTTTGAGCCGTTGGCGGTGCTTTCTAATGTAATAAACGAACCCGCCAAACCTGTTGCAATCAACTTACCATTTGGGCTGCTAATCGCTTGAGTAGAGGTAGCTTGTAAATCATACGTTTTGCCAGGGAATAATTCTAAATAGTTATAAGTATTATTTCCATAAATTGCATTGTTTCCTCTTAACAATACACTATCTGCGGTATAATAACCAAGACTTGCGGTAGTCGTAGTTGGCGAAGAAAATTCGATGATATTAAAAATTTTATACCCCCCTCGGAATGAACCTCCAGTAGCACTATTGAATATGATTTTACCTTTGCTACTGCTCTGTGAAAAGGTCAGAGACGTAGTTGTTGTACTGCCAAAATCCAGACTGCTACTTAATGTTACCAAAGATTGGCCTAAAGCAATGCTACGCGTAAAGCCACTAGTCGAAGCAAAAGAGGACAAAGTCATTGTTTTGTTGTTGCTATTGAATGAGCCTTTATTAACCCTGAATGTAGTACCAGACCCACTTAAGTTATTAGCCAAAGTCCATGTACCGCCGTCGCCATCTAAAGCCATTACACAACTAATTGCTTTATTGCCTGGATCTATTACTTGGCTATTATTGGCCGTAAACGTCATTTGGCCAGAGTAGCCATTGATAGTAAAAGCCCCCGAACTTGGTAAAAGCAACGAGCCAGAGATTATTAAATTTTGATTACCAATAATATTATTCGATGAACTTGGATTAACTATAAAATTAGCACAAGCAGCTGTCGCATCAATGGTTACATTTTTACTTGCTCCACTCCATGAAAGGCTATCAAATACCACATTATCAAAAGCACTTGGAATGCATAAACTATCGCCTTGTAGTTTAGAACGACTATCCGCCCAAAAACCTCTATCGCTCCAATTACCTACATAAGTAGCTATCGAGCCTTTTTTCTTACGCCAATAATACGTTTTAGGAGCAGATGTAGAGAATACCCAATTGTCATTTCCGCCAGAATTGATGGAGTTTACAGCCACATAACTACCCGTCGTTTGGCCTTTTAGTCCAGATAAAATAGTATAAGCAACGTCTGTTGCCCCTGCTGTAACGTCTATTTGGTTACCATTTACAGCCGAAATATTGATTGGGCTTGCATCGCAAGTACTTTTTGCGGTAAATATTCCGCCCACTCTTAACCAACGAGGTGTAGTAGAAGCCGTCGTCATCATACCACTTGGCAATAGATAATTCTTACCAGAAGCCATTATAAGATTGCCGAGCACTCGCACAGAATCCACAAATACGGACAAACCTGTTCCTCCTTGTAAGCTCGCATGGCCATTCAATGTCAAATTTCCTAATACCCTAAATCCTCCAGCTCTATTCTCAACTGCCAAAGTAGTATTAGCTCCTTGTTGTACCAGTGGCGGAGTTACAACGGTCATTCTGTCACTGGTGTACATTGTAATTGTCCCTGATGTAGCCGTTAGGTTCATTACATTTGTTCCTGTCTGGATGTAGTTAGGAACAGCATATTGTGAATATGGCCCAGTACTTGACAAATTAATAGTTGTATTATTCATTTTCCAACGGACATTTGAGGCCGTAGTAAAAAGGTTTTGAGCGTATATGGTAATACCTGATGTTTTCAAGGAATCCGCACCCGCCAAACCAAATTGATTATATACCCTAAAATTATCATTTAATCGATAATTTGACTTTGGCATAAATGTGATGGTACGCGAAAAAGTTGCCCCATTGGTCGTAATACTGCTATTTAGTCCATAAAAGAATACATCTCTTGTGGTACTTGACGAATACGCACTGATCGTATTAGCGTTTTGTAATACGCAGTTCCCAAAAATATGTAAGTTGTTATCTATCTGCATTTTAGCAGCAGCATTGGCTCCAGACCAAGTAAGTGAGTTACATTGATAAGAGTCGCCTGATGTTGGGGTGTTTAATAGTGCTGTAAAGGCTACCCCTAATGGGCTACTACTGTTGGCATCAAAAATCACGTTATCGGCCATAGAGGGAATACAATCCGCTCCTATACTAGCTCCGCCAGAAGTATAAGACCAATGTGCCCTAGATTCCCAATCTCCATTTCCTCCAACCCAATACATTGTGCGTGGAGTAACTGTTGTTACATTCATGTTAGCCCCTGTAGGCCAATTATTTCCACCCAAATCCACATAATTAGTAATATTATAAATATTGGTAGCATTTGTTCTGGCAAATTTTATATCTCTAAGTGCTATTTTATCAATCGTAACATTGCTTGTACCTGTCGTAATAGTTCTTTGTGTATTAGCAGAAGTACTACTTACATACGCATAGCCACAAGAAGCAATTACCTGAATAGTGTCTATAAAAATATTGCCCGCAATCATATAATTACGGTTACCATAGATTATTAATTTATTGATTCTATAAGCGATAATAGAGGAAATTTCTGCTCCAGCTGAATTGGGGGCAATTGCTAATTTTTTGACCACAGTACCCGCAGAAGTAGAAAAACGAGCATTCACATTGGCCGTGCCAGCGGTATTTACAAAATTCACAAAATTAAAACTAGCTACTCCCACATTAGTAAAACCTCCCGTTACGCTCATCATCCGTATTTCAGAAGTCCCTGCCTCCAACTGCGTTACAACAGTAAAGTTAGAAAACCAAGGTTGTGAGTTAGTTTCTGCACTAGAAGTGGCAGCAGGCGCAAAGTTGGCAGTACCATACAATACCACTAATGAACTGCCTAACTTTAGCTTACGGCTTGTTTCGCTATTGTTCGAATAAAACATATAAGCAGTTACTTTTTGCCCATTAGTATTAAGAATCCCTTTACTTAAACGAATACGGCCTAACGTATTACTTGAGATGCTGGTACGCAACGAATCTTGGAATACCCATTCGGCAGAAGCTCCACCATTAAAGTTAATCTCATTTTTAAGAATCTGCCCTGTAAATTTAATATTATAAGTGCCCGCCGAAGCTGCCGCAAATGTCAAAATACCATTTACATCCCAAATAATATTAGGACGTAAAGACATTCCACCATACACATTCAGTGTATAAGTCGCAACACCAGTAAGTTTCGGAGTTTTGGTAAGGCTAAGCGTATCGTCCCAATACATATCCCTGCACACCGAGTTTTGGTCTAAAGTAATGACAGTGTTAGTTGCTGCGGCAATATTGGCATCAAGAAAATATACGTTATCAACTGTACGAGGAGACTGTAGCGGAATTGTGTCAGTTCCCGAAATTTGATAATCCGTTCCTAGTACACCGCCAGAAAAACGCCGCCACGAAAAACGGTCATTCCAATTGCCACTTTTCGTGGTCGTATTAGTCCCAACCCACTTAAGTGTAAGCTGTGCGTAACTATAATTCAAACAAAACAGTGATACAAAAAGAATAAGCAATCGTTTCATGACTTTCCTAGCAGAAGATTATTGTTATTTTAATATTATTTAGAGGCAAATAAATGGTGATAATATATGGATAGCATAATAAATACAGATGTCAAAAGAAACAAATCCTTCTTTGGTTTGAGCGACCTTTGATAGTTGTGAGATTGGATTCAAATGCGTTACTACTTAATTCGGATATAAAAGTAGTAAAACATAAGATTTCTTACAAGAGATTAGGTCAGTGTAAGTTTTTTCTCGGCAAAAGATATGTTCTATGCGATATAAATTTCGTCGAGGATACCATTTTAATAGGAATTCAAACGTCTTTCTGGCAGCGAATATACAATATATTAAAGAAATATATTTTTACGAATACGTTATTTTTTTGACAATCTACATTAATAATCGCCATATACCAGTAATTACTACCAGTACGAGACCTGCTGGTGTCAGTACTTTCCAGCACAAAAACATCAATTGATCTGTACGCAAACGTGGGTACGTCCAACGAACCCATATTTGCGAAAACGCCCAAAGTAACGTTTTGGAAATGAACCAAAATAAACCCCATATAATTCCTGCAAGCGTTGTAGGTGCGCCGCTGGTCATATAGGCCAAAGGTATATTTTCGCCTAAATTGGGCAAAGGAGTATTCCAACCACCCAAAAATAAAATCACGCCTACCGCCGAGACTAGTATCATCATAGCGTATTCGGCCAAGAAAAACACCGCCCAACGAAACCCAGAATACTCTGTGTGAAAACCACCTACCAACTCTGATTCGCCTTCGGGCAAGTCAAATGGCGCACGATTACACTCGGCTAAGGTAGCTATGTAATAAATCACTAATAACACGACAAAAAATGGCATTCTTACGATATTCCAAGTCAAAAAACCGCCAATTTGCGTTACATCGAAACCTAACGATTTTACTCCAAATAAATAATTACATTTTTCTATATTTTGTATGGAAGAAAAATGATTTATCCAAATACCTTGTTGGTAACAAATCTCCTGTAAATCAAGTGTTTGCGAAAACATCGTAACCGCCAGCACACTAAGTCCCACAGGTATTTCGTAAGATATTATTTGAGAAATAGCACGCATCGCCCCAATCATGGAGTACTTATTATTAGAACTCCAACCCGAAAGCATTATACCAATCACATCTGCCGATACAATTGAAAGCAGAAAAAACACACCTGTCGGCAACTGCACAGGCTGCCAGTCTGGCGCAACTGGCACCACAGAAAAGCCCGCGAAAATGACGATAAAAATAATAAGTGGTGCCATACGATACAGCTTGGCATCTGCTCCTATGGGCATCAAATCTTCTTTCTGCAAAAGTTTTAGTAAATCTGCAAAAGCCTGTAAAACACCGTAATATCCTACTTCCATCGGCCCTAAGCGGTCTTGCATGAACGCCGCTAATTTACGTTCGGCATAAAAAACAATTAGCACGCACAAAAGCAAACCCAAAAGGTATCCGATGAGGTATAACATTACGCTGTTTATTCGTTAGATGAAAAATTGAATGGCACAAAAATAGCGTATAAACCACACAAAACTCATAAAAGTTAAATGTGATTTATACGCTATGTTATTTTAACTAAAAAGACTAGCCGTTAATTACTTTTTAGCAGCAGCTTTCTTAGCTGGCGCAGCGGCCTTTTTCGGTGCTGCAGCTTTCGCTGGCGTATCGCGTACCAAAGTCATTTCTTTGATAAGGTGCGTAGCTCCCGCGTATTTGTCGATGATAAACAAAATGTAACGAATGTCCACGCTGATTGTACGTTGCAATGCTGGTTCGAAAGCAATATCTCCGCTCATTGCTTCCCAGTTGCCATCAAAAGCACAACCGATTAGTTCGCCTTTGGCGTTAATCACAGGGCTACCAGAGTTGCCGCCCGTAATGTCATTGTTAGAAATAAAACCAACTTTCAACACACCATTTTCGGCATATTGGCCGTAGTCTTTTTTCTCGTAAAGCTCACGCAAACGCGCAGGTACTACAAACTCATCGTTGGTATTGTCTTCTTTTTCCATGATGCCGTCGATGGTCGTGAAATATTTGTAAGAAACCGCATCGCGAGGCACGTAAGCCAACACATTACCGTAAGTCATACGCATGGTAGAGTTAGCGTTCGGATAGAATTTGCGTGTATCTTTTTCCATTTCCATCGTGCCGCCTACATACAAACGGTTTCCGCGTTCGACTACGGCACTAGCCGCACGCAACGCAGGCACGATGTTTCCGCGATAGTTGTCCACTACGGAAGTAATAAGCTGGTAAACAGGATCTTTTGTGATACTGTCCGCGCTATTGAAGGCAAGCAACGCTTTTACTTTGTCTTTAGATGTAAAGCGAGATTTGGTATAAACGTAGTCCGCGAATTTCGAGAAATCTTTGTTATACTTATCTGCAATTGTTTTTAAAGCGGCTGGTTGCTGGTCGGCTGGTACGTTTTGGTAAAACATTTTCAACATTTCTGCAAAAAGTTTCTTGTCTGTACCTAAGTTAAAATCTTTGAAAAGCTCGTCCAAACCTGCTTCGATTTCTTCTTTAGCAGCTTTTACGGCTTCGTCTTTGCGCGGCGTAGCGGCCAATGCGTCAACCAATGGTTTTGTGCTCATAGCCAAACCGTTTACTTCAGCAGCCATCGCGGCTTCTTGCATGTACACTTCCGACATTTTGTATTTGTTGGCATCTTCAAAAGCCTTTGCAATGTCGGCGAGAGCTTGGCCGTATTTGGCTTTGCGTGCTTCGTCTTTGTTTACCCAAGCCGTGAAAGCTGCTTCTTCCGCCGCTTTTTTGTCAGCAACTTTAAGGCGTTTTAGCCCTTGCGATTGGCCAATAAAATATTTCCAGTAGTTGCTGATAGAAGCGTATTTAGAAGCGTATTGGATACGAACTGCGTCCGAAGCGTCCATGTCTTCTTTCATAATATCCAATTTACGACCTCTGATTTTCACGCGGTTAGGGTTCACCAAATCCAAGGCTTGTTTCACGCCAAACGAAGTAAGGTAACGATTTGTGCGACCTGGGTAACCAAAAATCATTGAGAAATCGCCTTCTTTCACGCCGCTCAACGACACTGGCAAATAATGACGTGGCGTAAGTGGTACGTTGTCTTTAGAATAATCGGCTGGCTTGCCATCTTTGCCCATGTACACACGGAACATCGAGAAATCGCCCGTATGACGTGGCCACATCCAATTGTCTGTATCGCCACCAAATTTGCCGATAGACGAAGGCGGCGCACCTACTAAGCGTACATCTCGGAACGTCTCGTAAACGAACAAATAATATTCGTTGCCATCAAAAAACGCTTTTACGTTTGCGTTGTAGTGTGTTCCTTTTTCGGCTTCTTCTTTGATTTGCTTCATTACTTCCGCAATTTTCTTGGCGCGCTCAGGCTCAGACATTCCGTCGTTTACGGCTGCCAATACTTTTGCGGTTACGTCTTCCATGCGCACCAAAAACGCAGCCGTCAGGCCTTTGTTCGGAAGTTCGTCTTCGCGTTTCATTGCCCAAAAACCATCGGTCAAATAATCGTGCTCCACGCTGCTGTGCGTCTGGATCGCGTCATAGCCGCAGTGGTGATTGGTGAGCATCAAACCTTCTTTAGAAATAATTTCGCCTGTACAGAAGCCACCCAAAGAAACGATAGCGTCTTTCAGGCTGGAATTATTGATACTGTAAAGTTCTTCGGCAGAAAGTTTAAGGCCTGCTTTCTTCATATCCGCGTGATTAAGGCGTTTGATATGGAGAGGAAGCCACATACCTTCGTCTGGTGTAGGAACGGGTTTGCTCGCTATCGCACTAAAACTCAATGAAATAGCCGCAACAGCACCCATCAAAAATTGTTTGTTAAATGTAAACATAAATAATAGGGTTAAAATTATGTGCGGCCAAAAGTACGGAAAAAATAAAAAGAGGGCTTTTTTATCCAGATAAAAGGTTGGGCAACCAGATGGGCGGCTGATTATTTGGGTCGTCGTCTGAAAGCCTCCAAGCAATGTTATATTTAAACAAAAAAATCCTTGCCGTTTTGCAGCAAGGATTTAGATATAAACTATGTTTTCAGCAATAATTAATTACTTATGGTCTTTTTTCCACCACCAATAAAACGGCAATCCAGCCAATATTAGCAACAGTCCAACGCCACATTCTTTGGGGCGTTCGAAGAGCGAAACCACCACCAACGTAACGCAAAATACAATAAACAAAGCTGGAATATACGGATAACCAAAAGCTTTGTAAGGGCGTGGCACTTCCTTAAATTTTTTGCGCAACACAAAAACGCCATACGCACCCGCTCCATAAAATAAGAACGAAGCAAAAATAAGCATATCGGTTAGTTGGTCGAAAGTTCCCGAAATGACAAGCACTGTCGCCCATACGGCCTGCATAATCAGCGCATTGCTGGGTGTGCGATAAGTATCGTGGCAAACGGCGGCACGTTCAAAAAATAGCTTGTCTTTGGCCATCGCAAAATAAATGCGTGCCGCGGACATAATCGTATTGTTAGTGCTGCCAAACGTAGCCATCAAGATCAAACCCGTAATAAATAGTACGCCACCTTGTCCCATAAATTCTTTCACGACGGCAATAGCCGCAATGGTGTTTTGTTGTTCGTGTACCTCTATGAGTTTGTCTATCGGCAACACATACAAGTATGTAAAATTAATGCACACGTACACGAGCATCACGAAACCAACACCAAACATCAGTCCTAACGGAATATTACGATGCGGGTTTTTGATTTCTCCACCCATAAAACCCAAGTTGTTCCAGCCTTCGTACGCCCAAAAAGCACTCATCATGGCCGTAAACATTGCCCCGAAAAGGCTCATGCTTTCTAATGGTGGCCGTGTAGTGGATACAGTCCGAATATTTTCTACGCTGCCATTACTCCAAAACAAACCCAGAAAAATAATGCAGAAAATACACACCACCACCGCCGACGAAAATATATTACCAACGCTACTGCCATATTCTACACCCCTGTAATTCAGTGTTGTAAGTAGTGTTATCAATGCAATTGCCGTGAGTTTTACACCAAAATTATCAAAGGGCTGCAAACCAAGTAGGGAGATTTGCGTCCAAGATTCGGGCAAAGTTGGCAGTGT
The DNA here is from genome assembly GCF_900112255.1 of Flexibacter flexilis DSM 6793. Taxonomy (NCBI): domain Bacteria; kingdom Pseudomonadati; phylum Bacteroidota; class Cytophagia; order Cytophagales; family Flexibacteraceae; genus Flexibacter; species Flexibacter flexilis. Next base: position 63,100 of record NZ_FOLE01000006.1, on the reverse strand, counting down.
ATAAAGCGTATTGACGGATTCGGCAAAAACGTAAGCCACTGAAGCAATCGTAGCCGATTGAATCACGGCAAAACTCGTCCAGCCATACAAAAACGAAAACATTCGCCCGTACATTTGTCGGAAATACGCGTATTGTCCGCCTGGTTCGGCGATAATACCCGCTACTTCTGCATTGGTCAGCGCACCAAACAAACTAATCACACCCGCAATTCCCCAAGCCAATAACACCCAATACGGCGCGTGCAAATCCGCAGACATCGGAGCTACTTTCTTAAAAACGCCAGAGCCAATCATGGCACTGACCACGAGCATCACCGCCGAGAATAATCCCAAGCGACGCACCAGTCCAGATGTATGCAATTCGTAATCTTTTTTCATAGGCGGCATCTCCCAATCAATGACTATTGGCTCTTAATTTCTTAGAACAAAAATTTAGTATCTACAATGACATCTTCGCTCAAAGTCAAAGCGACAGGGCACGTTTTGGCCGTATTGCGCAAGATAGTTTGCTGACGTTCTGTTAGATTAAGCGCAGGAAAACGAAATATGATTTCGATTTTAGCAATTTTACGTGGGTCTGCCTGCATAAATTTAGTAATTTCGTATTCAGTTCCTTCTAAGGCGATATTGTCGCGATTGGCCGCAATCCCCATCAAAGTCATCATGCAATTGGCTAAAGCGGCACAAACCAAATCTGTGGGCGAAAATGCTTCTCCTTTGCCGTTGTTGTCGGTAGGAGCGTCGGTAATAATAACATTTCCAGATTGTAAGTGTTTAGCTTCCGTGCGCAAGCCGCCCAAGTATTTTGCGTGTATTGTTGGCATTTTTTATGCTATATTTACGTTGTAGTTCTGATTTCGTAGGAATGAGGGCGTAAGGTAAAAGATTTTTTGCTAAAAATAAGCGAGTACTTTCACTAAATTCGTTTGAGATACCAAACAAATGCGCCTTTATTCAAAGATAAAAAATGACTATCCTAATCTAACCAATAAGTACAAATTACATTTGCTCATGTCAAAAAAAATGAAAAACAGTAGGCTAGCTTGTGGCATTATCATTTTGTTAATCAGCTCATTGACAAGTGCTTTTGCCCAAAAAAAAGACAAAGATGACGAGTTTGACTACAAAACAGAGTTTGACTACGGCATCAATTTCAATACCAATGCAGGACTTATTGGTGGCGGCTACCTCAAATACAGCAAGCAAGGAAAGAAAGAAAACGTCTATAGATGTTATGCTTTGGAAATTGTGAAAGTAAAGCACCCCAAAGAAATTCGATACGTGAGTCGCGCCACAGGCAACTCCTATATTTATAACAAAATCAATTACTTATTTGTAGTGCGTCCGCAATATGGCCGCGAATACATATTGTTCCGCAAAGCACCCGAACAAGGCGTACACTTAAATGCGATTGTAGCTGGCGGCCTGTCTTTAGGCCTGACCAAACCGTATTATATTCTATGGTCAGAAAATCCGAATAACATAACCAACACCGTAAGCGTGCCTTACGACCCAAATTTGTACAGCGACCAAAGCAAAATACAAGGTACAGGTTCTTTTACGGACGGGCTAAGCGACATCCAAGTTAAAGCAGGGGCGCATCTCAAAGCTGGCCTTAGTTTTGAATTTGGGCGTTTTAACAATAGCGTGATTGGGATTGAAGCCGGAGTTTTGGCCGAAGTTTTCCCCAAAGACATCGTGATTATGCCTTCGCAAAACAAAAACGTTTTTACGTCGGCTTATCTGACTTGGTATTATGGTATCAAACGCAGCGAATAAATTTGTGAAGATTTTCGCTAAATTGCCGCCCCCTAAGCGGTGGGTATTCTTTTTATATCAATGAAAATATTAGATAAGTTTATTATCAAAAAGTTCTTAGTAACTTTTTTGTTTGTGGTGCTTTTGCTTTGTGCCGTGATTTGTGTCATTGATTTTACCGAAAAAAATGACGATTTTATCAAGACACAACCTGGCCTACACGCCATTCTTTTTGATTATTATCTGAATTATATCCCGTATTTGGCTAACATGATTAGCCCAATTACGATTTTTATAGCCACCGTCTTCGTAACCGCTCGCATGGCGGCACGTACCGAAATTATCGCGATTTTGAGCAGTGGCGTGAGCTTCGTCCGAATGTTAGTACCCTATATTATGGGTTCGGCATTGGTGGCTGTTATTACGTTTTTCCTGACGGGCTGGGTTATTCCTAATGCCAACAAAACCCGCGTAGCTTTTGAGGTTCAATACATTAAAAATAAATTTTATTTTAATGGCCGCAACGTACACATCAAAATTGGCCCAGAAACCTTTGTGTACATGGAAAGCTACAATAACACCATACACACTGGTTATCAGTTTACCATCGAAAATATCAAGAATCGCCAACTGCTCAAGAAAGTAAAAGCTGAAAAAATCATTTGGCAAGATTCGACCAAATCTTGGCGTTTGGAAAACTGCGATATTCGTTTCTGGGACACGAAAGGCAAAGAACACGTTGGGGCGGTGGCAAAAATGGATACGGTTTTAAATCTTTATCCCAAAGACTTTGAAAGCCAACACCATTTGTACGAGACTTTTACCAACCCAGAGCTTAACGACTATATCGCCGAAGCCAAAAGCAGAGGAGCAGACGATTTGGAGATTTATATTATCGAAAAATATATTCGCTTCACTTACCCATTTGCCATCATTATCCTGACGATGATAGGTGTAATCCTCTCAGCACGAAAAACCCGCGAAGGTGCTGGGCTACAAATTGCATTGGGCTTTTTGCTGGCATTTATCTACATCATTTTCTTTATTATGAGCCGCAGTATTGCCCAAACTGGCTCAATAGACCCGCTTTTGGCTACTTGGTTGCCCAATATTGTGTTCTCACTTATTGGCGTATTTCTTTACAAAACTGTGCCGCGCTAACATATCTTGGCCTAAAAATATACTTCAAGCCTTATGGGATTTCAAAGCCTGTAAGGCTTGAGCTATTTTAATACACTAAAAAACAAAACCTGCACGCACTACAAAAGAACTATTATAAGGCGAATAAGTTGGTTTGAAGTTGAGGTTATAAAGTCCCACAAAAGTTATGGCCGCTCCATCACTAACAGGCAGCGAATAGCCAAGCCCAAGCATTGGCGCACCCACCCATTTATAGCGATAAGTTTGCTGCGACTCATTATAATAAGGGCTGCGGAGCGTTTCATATTCAGCATGACCAAAAAGCGTTTGCATAAAATAATAGCGCGAAAAAAGCCTGCCGCCCAGCACGCTACTAGTTTCCTTTTTTGCCCCAGTACCTTGACTGTAATACATATAGGTCAGGCCTACACCAGCCGAAAGCTTGGCAGAAAACCGATAACCCAACAGTGGTGATACATCTATATAAGTAGGGTCTCCGACTCTTACGGTCAGGTTTCCACCCTTATACCAACGCGACAACGCCACTTCCTCATGCAATATGGAGTCTTGCTCTGCCACATAGATGGTATCCGAAGCATTTTGAGCAAATAGCACGGACATCGGCAAAAAGGCCAATAAGCCACACAATATACATTTCACATAGCGATAAGACATACACACAAAAGATTTCGATGACGGTTAATAAACTGTTACGAGTAACAAAGATACGAATTGATTTTTAGGTATTTACTTAAAATTTTAGGATTTATCTTGCTTTAAATAAAAAGTAATCAACTTAACATTGTGCATAATACGTCTCGCGAGGAGCATTTAACATTTTTTTTGAAATATTAAATCTTTTCTTGCAAAAAACTATTATATTTGCGTCCTTTTATAATTTCAACTTAAATGTCAAAGAGCCTTGGCTACGAAAAATAAAACTGACAGAAGAAGTTTCGCATCAGTAAAGTCGGCGTTGGAATACCCAGACTTTTTAGATGTTCAGTTGCAGTCCTTTATGGACTTTTTTCAGTTGGAAACACCAGCCGAAAATCGTACAAAAGAAGGACTCTACAAAGTTTTCGAGGAGAACTTTCCTATCACAGATTCCCGTGAGAACTTCAAACTTGAATTCATTGACTACTTAGTAGATCCGCCAAAATATTCAGTTGATGAATGTATTGACCGCGGCCTTACTTACTCTGTGCCATTGAAAGCTAAGTTGCGTTTGGAGTGCAATGATACAGACAACGAAGATTTCCAAACCATTGAGCAAGAGGTTTTCTTGGGAAATATCCCATACATGACACCTCGTGGCTCTTTCGTTATTAATGGTGCGGAACGTGTGATTGTATCGCAGTTGCACCGTTCGCCGGGTGTGTTTTTTGCGCAAAGCAAACATACAAACGGTACGAAACTTTACTCGGCGCGTATCATTCCATTCAAAGGCTCTTGGATAGAATTTGCCACCGACGTAAACAACGTAATGCACGCTTACATTGACCGTAAGAAAAAATTGCCTGTAACTACCTTGTTACGTGCAATCGGTTTTGGTACGGATAAAGACATTCTTGACTTGTTCGGGTTGTCGGAAGAAGTAGCTGCTACAAAAGCAAATCTTAAAAAATCAGTTGGCCGCAAGTTAGCCGCCCGCGTACTTAAGTCGTGGATGGAAGACTTCGTGGATGAAGATACTGGCGAAGTAGTATCGTTGGAACGTAACACCGTAGTGATGGAACGTGATTCTATCATCAACGAAGAAGATATTCAAGTAATCTTGGATTCGGGTGCAAAATCTGTGATTCTTCACCGCGACGAGGCCAACACCAACGAATACGACATCGTTTATAGTACGCTCAACAAAGATAGTACAAACTCAACGAAAGAAGCGGCAGAATACATCTATAAGCAATTGCGCGGCTCGGATGCTCCAGACGAACAAACCGCTCGTGACAGTATTCACAGCTTGTTCTTCAGTGAAAAACGCTACGATTTGGGTGATGTGGGTCGTTACCGTATCAACAAAAAACTCAATCTTTCTATCAGTATGGACACACGTGTTCTTACGGAAGAAGACATCGTGAGCATCGTTAAATATCTCATCGGGCTTATTAACTCAAAAGCAATCGTCGATGATATTGACCACTTGAGCAACCGTCGTGTGCGTACCGTAGGCGAACAACTTTACGCCAACTTTGGTGTAGGTTTGGCGCGTATGGCGCGTACTATCAAAGAACGTATGAACGTTCGCGACAACGAAGACTTCAAACCAGTAGATTTGATTAATGCCCGTACGCTTTCGTCGGTAATTAACTCATTCTTTGGTACAAACCAGCTTTCGCAATTCATGGACCAAACCAACCCATTGGCAGAGATTACGCACAAACGTCGCTTGTCAGCTCTTGGGCCAGGCGGTCTGTCTCGCGAACGTGCAGGTTTTGAGGTTCGTGACGTTCACTATACGCACTACGGTCGTCTGTGTACTATCGAAACGCCAGAAGGGCCAAACATCGGTCTTATTTCTTCGCTTTGCGTACACGCCAAAGTAAATAGCATGGGCTTTATCGAAACGCCTTACCGCACGGTAGAAGAAGGTAAAGTAAAAGTAGCTCAAGATGTTGTTTATTTGACTGCTGAAGAAGAAGACGGTTACTATATCGCTCAATCTAACGCGCCATTCGACGAGACTGGTAAGTTCTTGGTAGAAAGAGTTAAATCTCGTTACGAAGGCGACTTCCCATTGGCTGAGCCAACAGAACTTAAATACATGGACGTTGCGCCAAACCAAATCGTTTCGGTGGCTGCTTCTTTGATTCCTTTCTTGGAACATGATGATGCCAACCGTGCGTTGATGGGTTCGAACATGCAACGCCAAGCCGTACCACTTTTGCGCCCTCAAGCTCCAATCGTAGGTACTGGTTTGGAACACCGTGTAGCAATGGACTCTCGTACTTTGGTAGCTGCCGAAGAAGATGGTGTAATTGATTATGTAGATGCCAACAAAATCGTGGTTCGTTATGACCTTACAGACGACCAATTATTGGTTGATTTTGATAACGAATTAAGAACATACAACCTTATCAAGTTCCGCCGTACCAACCAAGACACTTGTATCAACTTGCGCCCAATCGTACGTAAAGGACAACGTGTGGTAAAAGGCGAACCACTTTGCGAAGGTTACGCAACCAACAACGGCGAGTTAGCTCTTGGCCGTAACTTGCAAGTGGCGTTCATGCCTTGGCAAGGGTACAACTTCGAAGATGCGATTGTGATTTCTGAGCGTGTTGTACGCGACGATATTTTCACGTCTATTCACATCGAAGAGTTTGAATTGGAAGTGCGTGATACCAAACGCGGCGAAGAAGAACTTACTTCTGAAATCCCGAACGTAAGCGAGGAAGCTGTAAAACATCTCGACGAAAACGGTATTATCCGCGTAGGTGCTGATGTTCGCGAAGGTGATATTCTGATTGGTAAAGTAACGCCTAAAGGTGAAACCGACCCAACACCAGAAGAAAAACTATTGCGTGCCATCTTCGGCGACAAAGCTGGCGATGTGAAAGATGCTTCGATGAAGGCACCGCCATCGCTTAAAGGTGTGGTAATTGATACCAAACTTTTCTCGCGTCCGAAAAAAGACAAAGACTTACGTTCTAAATCGAAACAAGAAGTAGAGCGTTTGAAAAATAAATACAGCAAAGACTTGACCGTAGTGCGCAACGTGGCGATAGACAAACTCGCAACATTGCTCGACGGCAAAACAAGTCAAGGTGTAAAACATAAATTCGGTGATGAGTTGATTTCTAAAGGCGTGAAATTCAACCGTCGTAATATTTCCGAAAACTTGTTCCCAGAAACAAGCCGCTATCGCGACGAAAGTTCTTACAACGTACCTGAAGAAGTAAACCTTATTTCGGACGTGGTATTGGACAACTGGACAGACGATGCCCGCATCAATGGAATGGTTACGGAACTTGTGAAAAACTACAACAAGAAACGTAACGAGATTACTGGCCGCTTCAAACGCGACCGTTTCACGTTGGAAGTAGGTGATGAGTTACCAGCAGGTATTGTGAAAATGGCTAAAGTTTACATCGCTAAGAAACGTAAACTTAAAGTGGGTGATAAGATGGCGGGTCGCCACGGTAACAAAGGGGTTGTTGCCCGTATTGTACGTGACGAAGATATGCCATTCTTGGAAGACGGAACGCCAATGGACATCGTGTTGAACCCTCTGGGTGTACCTTCACGTATGAACTTGGGACAAATTTACGAAACCGTGTTAGGTTGGGCAGGTTTGAGATTAGGTCGCAAATACGCTACACCAATTTTTGATGGTGCAACGGAAGAACAAGTAGTGGCCGAACTCAACGAAGCTGGCTTGCCTGCATTCGGACGTACTTATTTGTTCGATGGTTTGTCTGGCGAACGTTTCGACCAACCAGTTACAGTAGGTGTAATTTACATGCTGAAACTGGGCCACTTGGTGGACGACAAGATGCACGCGCGTTCTATCGGGCCATACTCGCTTATTACACAACAACCGTTGGGTGGTAAAGCGCAGTTCGGTGGTCAGCGTTTCGGGGAAATGGAAGTGTGGGCGTTGGAAGCATTCGGCGCGTCGCATATCCTCCAAGAAATCTTGACTGTGAAGTCCGATGACGTAGTAGGCCGTGCCAAAGCCTACGAAGCTATCGTTAAAGGCGAGAATATGCCGAAACCAAACATTCCAGAATCATTCAACGTATTGGTTCACGAATTACGCGGTTTGGCTCTCGAAATTACGATGGACTAATCACACAGAACAAATCAAAACTGTTCATAATACGCAGAAACCCAAGCAATTGCTTGGGTTTCTGCATTTTTACGGAATTGTAATATTGATTTTTTACCTCAATCAAAAAACGCTTGTTTTAGGATTCAAATTTGAGCAATGTTTTTAGTTTTTGATTAAAAAATTGCGCGTCCACGCCCAACGAAGCGAAAAATGTTCTATCAAAATTTTCGACCGTAACCACAGCCTCTTTTACGATTGCTGTGCCTTGCGCCGTCAGCCGAACCACTTTGGCACGTGTGTCGGTGCTGTGTTCGTGACGTTCTACCAAACCTTTCGTTTGTAGCGTGCGCAAAACAGTGGAAGTCGTCATCGGGTCAATTTTGGTGTTATTGGACAAAACAACTTGCGTAACTTCTTGATTGTGAAGCGTAAGCCAATGAATGCTGGCCATTAGCACAAATTGCGAATGCGTGAGTTGGTGCGGCTCTAAAGCTTTGCGAATTTCTCTTTGCCACAGATTCGTTACTTGCCAAAGCAAAAAACCTGCGCTATCTTCTGCCTCTTCAAAGCTAAATGTATTGTCGGAATTACTCATTTTCTAACATTTTTGAGGCAATAAAAGTAAAGTCTTTCTCCGAAATCTCAAAGAAACCAAAACGGAACGGATAACCCCACGATTTTTTGTTTTGAATAAAATCCAGCTCCGCAATCAGTGGCGCAATGGCTACTTGTTGGCATGGCTCAAAGCGAATATTTCTGCGAAACGGAATAAAGTCTTCCGACATTTGGAACTGATAAACTGCGCCGTCGGCGGCTTGCCCGATGGCCGTAAAGGCTTGGCATTTTTCGTCGCCTTCCATTTGTATTTTGGGCGAATAAACCAAAAGCCAATCCCCTTCGCGCATTCGTTGCAAAGGGGATTTTTTGCCATGACAGACTTGCATAAAACCGCCTGCCACGCCGCGCATCGTGTGTTCTTGCGACACGACGGCTACCCAATATTTAGGGTTTTGTTTTTCGGTAGAAATCATAATTTACTGGCTGCTTTTGTCTGATTTTCAACATCTTTCGGCAAGTTATTCACAATATCTTGCGCCACTAATTTTATCCATAAGGCTTTGAGCAAACCTTCCACACGCATCGTAATCGTGATTTTCAGGCCTTCGGGCGTATCTTCAAACGTGTGCTCTCCGTACATTTTGGCCAACGGGAAACGCGTCAAATCCATAAAAACTTTATTTTCTTCTACCTGCACCAACTCAATTTTTACTTTCGGGCCTCCTTTTGGTTTCAAAGTAAAGAAAGTTCCTTCCTGAAATTGGCCATGAAGTTTGGCAAATTCTACGCCTTCGTCCCATGTGTGCCAGTTGTCCACGTCGGCAAACAATTTCCAAATTTGTTCTTTTGTTACGGCGTTCGTTACGGTGCTATACGATTTTGTCCACATAATTTTAGTTGTTTGTTTTTTTTGTTTTATCACTTATTATATATACAAATATATTATGTGTACTTATTATATTCAAATAATAAGTACACATATTTTAAATATTCTTATTAAATAAAATACAATACTTTGTGCAACAGGCGATTACAGAAAAACCAATTTCCCATGAAAAATGCCGCTTATACCCTTTTTTTGCCGCTAATGGCCAAATAATATTTTGCTGTGTGGGTTTTTCATTATTTTGCAAACTATTATCGAATAGTCTATTCAAAATAACAACAAAACCCTTTTCATTTCATAAATGAATCATAGCACAACTAATTACAAAATTTGGGTAGCGGCATTGGCCTTCGCCATGGCGGCTTGTAGCCCTTCGGAGAAAAAAGAGGAAACCGCAGCCACTACCAAAGGCGTTGCGCTGGCCAACATGGACACGACTGTTTCGCCTCGTACCGATTTTTATACGTTTGCCAACGGCGGTTGGGTAAAAAACAATCCTGTACCAAGCACCGAAAGTAGCTGGACGAGTTTCCACGCCATCGATGAATCGAACAAAACGCTTTTGCGTTCTATCCTTGAAGAAGCGGCAGCCGACAAAAACGCGGCGGCTGGTTCGGTTACGCAAAAAGTAGGCGATTTCTACAAAGCGTCTATGGACACAACTTTGCGCGAAAAATTAGGCATTAGCCCAATACAGCCACAACTTGACCAAATCGCGGCCATCAAAACGCCAGACGACGTGATGAATTGGTTGGCCTTTGCGCACTCGCACGGCATCGGCGGACTTTGGGGCGCGTATGTGGAGCAAGACGTAAAACAAAGCGACCGTTACATTACCTACATCGGTCAGGGCGGTTTGGGCTTACCCGAAAAGGATTATTATCTTAACCAAGATTCTGAATCCAAAAAATACCGCGCTGAATACGTGAAGCACATCGCCAAAATGTTTGAGTTGGCGGGTACAGATGCCAAAACCGCAGAAGCCAACGCCAAAACCGTTTTAGCGTTTGAAACAGAATTGGCCAAAGTGTCGATGGGTGCGGTAGAATTGCGCGACATCGAAAAACAATACAACAAAAAAACTTTCGCAGACTTTAAGAAAAGCACCCCAAATCTGAATTGGGATGCATATTTCAATGGTTTGGGATTGAAAAATTTGCAAGAAATCGTAGTAGCGCAGCCGCTTTTCATGGAGCATTTGAACAAAGCCGTGAAAACCGTTCCTGTGGCTGATTTGCAAACGTACTTGAAATGGCATTTGCTCGACGGCGCAGCCAACAAACTTACGGCAGCTTTAGAAAAGCAAAATTTCTATTTCTATGAAACCGTTCTTTCGGGTACAAAAGAAATGAAACCACGTTGGAAGCGTGTTATCAGCTCAGCGAACCACCAAATTGGCGAGTTGGTAGCGCAAGAATACGTGAAACGCGCCTTTACGCCAGAGTCTAAAAAACGCGTAAATGAGTTGGTGGACAACCTGACGGCAGCTTTCAAAGTGCGTATCGAGAAATTGGATTGGATGAGCGATTCGACCAAAGTCAAAGCACAAGAAAAATTGGCTTCGTTTACGCGCAAACTGGGCTACCCAGACAAATGGCGCGATTATTCGGATTTGCAAATCAAACCTGATGCGTATTGGGGCAACTACCTGAACACTGCTTACAAAGAGCATGAGTTCCAAGTAGCGAAATGGGGCAAGCCTATCGACCGCACCGAATGGGGCATGACACCGCAAACCGTAAACGCGTATTACAATCCGTTGTTGAACGAAATCGTGTTCCCTGCGGCCATCATGCAACCGCCATTCTTCGACCCACAAGCCGACGACGCAACCAACTACGGTGCTATCGGGGCGGTAATTGGTCACGAACTTTCGCACGGTTTTGACGACCAAGGTAGCCAATTCGACAAAGACGGCAACTTGAAAAACTGGTGGAATAAGTCTGACAACGAGAAGTTTAAAGCAAAAACAGCTATTTTGGTAAAACAATTTAACGACTTCAAAATATCGGATAGCTTGCACGTAAACGGCGAATTGACTTTGGGCGAAAACATTGCCGATTTGTGTGGCCTTACGGTTGCTTATGAAGCTTACCAACTTTCTTTGAAAGGTAAAGAACACAAAAAGATAGACGGTTTCACGCCTGAACAACGTTTCTTTATTGGTTTCGCGCAGGTGTGGGCAAACAATGCAACACCAGAATATTTGAGCCAACAGGTACGCACCGACCCACACTCACCAGGCAAATTCCGTGTGTTGGGGCCGTTGTCGAACATGAAGCAGTTTTATGATGCTTTCGGCGTAAAAGAAGGCGATGCCATGTTTAAGCCAGAAAAAGACCGCGCCGTTATTTGGTAATTGGCTGGTTTTTAGATAAATAAAACGGGGTTCGGTGCTTGATTGTACCGAACCCCGTTTTTATTCTGCTCCCGCCCTCCTCCTATTCAATCTGTGATTTTGCCACAAATAAGATTGTTGTTTTTCTTAATCATAGACTTACACACAATGAAATAATCAAAAATCACATTCACAACTTGTTGATTTTTGAAATAAATATAATATTACCAATTTCAACTCAATACTTCTGCATAAGCCCGTAACACATTATACGCGGCACGTTTCCAACTTAATTGGTTGGCATCAGCGGCAGAAGCTCTAGACAATTCCATACGCAATGCGCCATAGTTGAGCAACGCATAAATATAGTTGGCGAAACGGTCGGTATCCGAATAATCTGCTTGGAGCGTATGCGGCAATACTTCGGCCACGCCCGACTGCCGCGAAAGTACACTTGGAATGCCTGCTTGCACGGCTTCCAGTGCCGACAACCCAAACGGCTCAGAAACAGACGGCATAAAATATACATCGGTTTCGGCCAAGACTTCGGCTACTTTTTCTTTGGGTAAAAAACCCGTAAAAACAAAGCGGTCGGCGATACCACAAGTTTCCGTGATTTGTTTTAACTCGTCTAATTTGTCGCCGATACCCGCCACCACAAACCGCACATTTTGGTATTTTTGTAATACTTTCATCGCGGTTTCTGCCATGAAAACAGGGCCTTTCTGGTAAGTAATTCGCCCCAAAAACAGCACTGTTTTTTCTTTGGTAGAATGATTATTGCCGCTTCGAGTAGGGAATGTGTGCGCATCTATGCCGTTATAAACCACACGAAATTTGTCAGTAGGAACGTCATAATGTGCCATAGCGCATTGTTTTGTGTAATTGCTGACAGGAAATATAAGCGTCGCTTTGTGCATGGCTTGGCGTTCGATGTCATAAACGGCATTAAGGCCGTACTCGTATTTGGCTTGCGTGCCGATGCGGTCGGTTTCTAAAGAATGTACGTGCAAAAATAAGGGCTTGCCTGTTGCCTCGTGTATCTGCATAGCGGCGGGATAAGTAATCCAGTCGTGGGCGTGTATCACGTCAAACTGCTTGTCTGCGGCCAACTGCGTAACGATTTCTGTATAAGTGGCGACTTTCTCCATAATGTTGGCTCCGTAAGGTTCGGGTGTATTGTAAAGCGCACGTACCTGCGAAAAGTCGGTGAAAGGCAGTGCTTCGGGCTGTACTATTTCCGTGTAACCAATACTTACGGGATACGGATTCAGGTCGTCGGGGGCAGCAGCATAATATACTTCTTGAGTAATTTCTTCGTAACAAATAGGATTTGTTGGCGTAGCTTCAGGCGCAAGCCCAATAGTATTAAGCCCAATAATATCTACGTGAGAAGGGGTAGGCATTACAATTTCTTTGCGCGGCAGAATTAGGGTAATGTGTACGTACTGGCTCAAGGCTTTGGTAAGGCCATAACACGCCATACCCAAACCTCCAGCCACAATGGGCGGATATTCCCAACCCAACATTAAAACGCGTAACGGGTTTGTCTGCTGCATAGCAATCGGAAGGTTAGTAGGAGATTGTATTAACCAAAAATTTGATTCTCCAAAGATAGCCGAACTGCGCTATTTTCAAAAAATATTTATAAAATACAAAATATAGCTAACCAACCACTTCTTTTTTAATCTATTTTTATTATTTGAGTATTCTTGCAACGTTTTAAAATGCGCAGATTAAAATAACATTTATATTTTTTGGTTAACTTTGTAGCTAAGTTTATTTACTAACACCTTCTCATTTACAATGTTGATTCAAAAACTACGATTGCTTGGCTTCGGCTTAGTAGCGATGATAATGTTTGGCCAAACATTATCTGCTCAAAATGCTGAAGTACGCGGCTTTTTGCTCGACGCAGCCAGCGAAGAGCCAATTCTTTTTACTAATGTGTATCTGAAAGGCACACGTTATGGCGCAACTACCGACGTAAACGGCTTTTATTCTATCAATAAAATTCCTGCGGGAAACTATGTGCTCATGGCTACTGCATTAAATTATGATACTGTCCAAATTCCCATTACGCTTAAAGCTGGTGAGATTTTGACAAAAAAACTCCGTATCAAAGAGCACATCAAAGAGCTTACTGCCGTAGAAGTAGTCGTAAACAAGCAAAAACAAGCGCGTCAGACTACTATTAATACTTCTGTAACCAAAGTTACACCGCGCGAAATCAAGATTTTGCCATCAGTTGGCGCAGAGCCTGACCTGGCACAATACCTCCAAACGCTCCCTGGTGTAGTTTCGACGGGTGACCAAGGTGGCCAATTGTATATTCGAGGCGGCTCGCCCGTGCAAAATTTGGTACTACTTGACGGTATGGTTATCTACAATCCTTTCCATTCCATTGGTTTGTTTTCGGTTTTTGATACAGACATTATCAAAAACGCCGACATTTATACTGGCGGTTTTGGCGCAGACTATGGCGGAAGAGCTTCTGCCGTAATGGACGTGCGCACCAACGACGGTAACAAAAAGCGTTTTGGCGGAAAAGCGTCGCTCAACCCCTTTACAGCTAAGTTGATGCTCGAAGGCCCGATTGTAAAAGCGAAAGACAATGCCACCGAAGAAGGCGGAAGCTCTTCTTTTGTGCTCAGTGCCCGTACTTCTTATTTAGATAAAAGCTCTAAAGCTCTTTACCCTTACGCAGGCGACAAAAACGAAGGCTTGCCTTTCGGATTTACAGATATTTACGGAAAAACGACTTTTGCCGCAGGCAATGGTAGCAAAATCAGTTTGTTTGGATTCAATTTCACGGATAAATCATCTTTGGGAAACAATGCTGACTACAACTGGAACTCATCGGGAGGCGGTACAAACTTTATCCTTTTACCTCCAGGTACTTCTACGCTTATCAGCGGTAATTTTGCTTATTCTCAATACAAAGTAAAACAAACAGGTGCGCTCACGCGCGAAAGTACGGTTGGTGGTTTTAATGGCGGCCTTGATTTTTCGTATTTCATTGACCGCAGTGAGATGAAGTATGGTTTCGGGGTGTTGGGAAATAACACAACACTTACGGGCTTGGATACCGAATACAATACCGAAATGTTTGGCTATGCCAAGTATCGCTTCGTAAAGACACGCTATGTAATAGACATGGGTTTCCGTGTACAATATTATTCATCGCTTAATACGATTTCGCCAGAACCGCGCTTGGGTGTGAAGTATAATTTCACGGATAAAATTCGCTTGAAAGCAGCCACAGGTTTGTATAGCCAAAACTTATTTTCGGCACAATCTGACCGCGACGTAGTGAATTTGTTCTATGGCTTCATCTCCTCTCCGACTACTGTGGTGGACGGCAACGGCAATACCATCAACAAAAATTTGCAGTTGGCCAGACATCTTATTGGTGGTGTAGAAATTGACTTGAATGAAAACTTAACCGTTGATATTGAGCCTTATATCAAAGATTTTAACCAATATATCAACGTAAACCGCAACAAACTTTATACCTCTGATCCTGACTTTATCATGGAAAAAAGTAAAGCGCGTGGTATAGACGTAATGGTAAAATACGACTACGATAGGTTTTATTTTCAAGGTGCTTACTCCTATGCCAAAGTGGATAGAACTTTTGGTAACGTAACCTACAATCCGAACTTTGACCGCCGCCACAACATCAACTTGTTGGCTTCGTACACCACTGGCCGCAAAAAAGATTTGGAGTTTGATGTACGCTGGAATTTCGGTTCGGGCTTCCCCTTCACCCAAACACAAGCCTACTATGAAAACCAAAGTATGCCAGACGGTATCAATACCAATATTGGTACAAGCAATGGCAACTTAGGTATTTATTATGGTACGATGGCCGATTTCAACAAAGGCCGTTTGCCGTATTATCATCGCTTAGACGTTTCGGCCAAAAAGAAATTTGAGTTCTCGAAAAATACTAACTTAGAAGTTGTGGCCAGCATTACCAACGTGTACGACCGCAAAAATTTGTTCTATTTTGACCGCGTAAGCTATTCGCGCAAAAACCAATTGCCGATTTTGCCAGCCATTGGCGCGAACTTTACGTTCTAAAAACAACAGCTTTTAAATGCTATCCTATTGAGCGCAGATACTTTCGGGTGTCTGCGCTTTTTTGTTGGCCAAAAATCTCTGTTTTAGAAAGCAATTCAACATTAAACTTTCTTCAGGATTTTATTATATTTGCAGCCCTTTGGAAACTAAATTCAAACTTCCAAAGCTCACATTTTCAGTTACTTTTATTCTAACAAAAAATACATACATTCGATGCTACGCACTCATACTTGCGGCCAGTTGCGCCCCGAACATATCGGCCAGTCCGTTACGCTTTGTGGTTGGGTTCAGAAAATACGCGACAAAGGCGGCTTGATTTGGATAGACTTACGCGACCGCTACGGGATTACTCAAATTATTTTAGATGAAAGCTACACACCTACTCCCATCGTGGAGGCGGCTCGCCAACTTGGACGCGAGTTTGTGGTAGCGGTTTCGGGTAAAGTAGTGGAACGCGCTTCCAAAAACGACAAAATTCCGACAGGCCATATCGAGATACAAGCACAAGAAATCAATGTGCTGAATCCTGCCAAATTGCCCCCTTTCCTTATCGAAGACGAGACAGACGGCGGCGACGATATTCGCATGAAATACAGATACTTAGATTTGCGTCGTGGTGTGGTACGTCGTAACCTTGAGCTTCGTCACAAAATGGCGCAAGCCGTGCGCAGCTACTTGGACAGCCAAAACTTTTTGGAAGTAGAAACGCCTGTACTTATCAAATCTACGCCAGAAGGCGCACGCGATTTTGTTGTGCCGAGCCGTATGCAAGCAGGGGAATTTTACGCTTTGCCACAGTCGCCCCAAACTTTCAAACAATTGTTGATGGTGTCGGGCTTCGACCGTTATTTCCAAATCGTGAAATGTTTCCGCGACGAAGATTTACGCGCCGACCGCCAACCAGAATTTACACAAATAGACTGCGAAATGTCTTTCATTACACAAGAAGACATTTTAAATACGTTTGAAGGACTTACACGCCATTTATTCAAACAAATCAAAGGCATTGATTTAGAAAGTGTTCAACGCATTTCTTACGATTATGCCATGAAGTTTTACGGTTCGGACAAACCAGATTTGCGTTTTGAAATGAAATTCGTAGAGCTAAAATCGCCTGTGCGTTATGGCCAAGAATTGAGCGATTTGGTTTCGGGCAAAAACTTTCAAGTGTTTGAAGATGCGCAAATTGTGGTGGGTATTTGTGCCAAAGGTTGTGCCGAATACACACGCAAGCAACTCGACGAACTAACCGACTTTGTGAAACGTCCGCAAATCGGCGCAAAAGGCTTGATTTATGTGCGTTATGGTGCAGACGGAACATTAAAATCTTCGGTAGATAAATTTTATAGCGAAGCCGACTTGAAAGCATGGGCAGAACGCATGGGCGCAGAACCTGGCGATTTGATGCTCGTTCTTTCGGGCGAAACCGACAAAGCACGCAAGCAACTCAACGAATTGCGTTTGGAAATGGGCAACCGTTTAGGCCTTCGCGACAAAAATAAATATGCGGTGTTGTGGGTGTTGGACTTCCCGTTGTTGGAATGGAACGAAGACGAAAACCGTTGGTTTGCCATGCACCACCCGTTCACCTCGCCTAAGCCTGAAGATATGCAGTTCTTGGAAACTGACCCAGGCGCGATTCGTGCCAACGCTTACGATTTGGTAATCAATGGCGTAGAAGTGGGCGGCGGTTCTATTCGTATTCACGACCGCAAAGTACAAGAGTTGATGTTTGACCGTTTGGGTTTTACGCCAGAGGAAGCACGCAAACAGTTTGGTTTCTTGATGGAAGCCTTCGAGTACGGTGCGCCGCCACACGGTGGTATTGCGTTTGGTTTCGACCGTTTGTGTTCGTTGTTTGGCGGTTCGGATTCTATCCGCGACTTTATCGCCTTCCCAAAAAACAACGCAGGCCGCGACGTGATGATAGATACGCCTTCGCCAATCGCAGAGCAACAACTCAACGAATTGGCCATCGCCGTAAAATTGCCAGTGGCCTAAGTTGCAACTACGATTTTATAATACCAAAAGAGCACGTTCAAGCGATTGGACGTGCTCTTTTGGTTACGTGGTTTATTGTTCAAATTCCTGTTCCAGATTTTGGCGCAAATCGTACAGAAGCCATTGCTTTTGAAGTACTTTCTTTTTTTCGGTTTGAAGCAATTTGATAAAATCCTTTACGCCTACGGGTTCGTTACCGTTGCCGTGTATGAGCACGATGCTGCCGTTGTGAATGGCTTGGCCTTTGGCTAACCACGCGTCACTACCCACTGGAATTAATCCGTAAGAAATCACTTTATCCAAAACCTTTTGGTCGGAAACCAGCCCAGGGAATCGGAAAAAAGCCGACGGCAACAAACCCGCCTGAATCATGGCGACTTCTGTACCTAATATTTCAAAATTTACGTCGGTGTTGGGTTCTAACAAAAAGTTTTCGCGCAAAGGAATGTTTGGGCTGCACCGATGATTATAGGTGTGGTTTATCCACGTGATGTTGATATCTCCCATTTTTTCCAAATTTTTGAGCCACGCGATGTCTTCGCTGTGCGTGAGCAAAAAGCGTCCCGTAAGCGAAAGGGCTACGGGAACAGGTTTTTGTATATTTTTAAACTCATTGATGAGAGAAGAAAAAATCACGCGGTCTAATGGCTTGTGCGAAGGACACAAATCTATGGTAAGCGAAATGCCTTTGTCTTGTTGGTCGCCGTGTTTTACGCCCGCATCTTGCAACATCTTCGCGTTGTTGTAGGCGGCTTCAATGGCTTGGATATACGCGCTTTGTTTGAAGGTTTGTACTAATAGCGGCCATGTGGAGGCTTGTTGGTTGGTTAATTGTTGGGCTGGGAGAATGTATGTATCAATGTTTTGGGGGTTGATGCAGACATAAAAAAGGCTGTCGTTGCGCTGAAATTGGCGCGTGAGAATTAGTTGTTTGGTGGCGTAAGTGGCCGTCCCGAAATATTTGACATAATTACTCAGCAATGTCTGAGCCGTAAGGCTTTGGCCATAAATCAACAGCCCAATAAGGAGCAAATTCCACTTTTTCATAAAGATTTTAGGCGAAAGATATTGAATATTTGGATAGAGGATACAGCTAACAGCACGTACGTTCCTTTACAAATGAAAGATTGTTCGTTGCAATAACCTAATTGTTTGTTTCAAATAGTAGATTGTTCGATGCAATAGCCTAATTGTTCATTACAAATGATAGATTGTTCGATGCAATAGCCTAATTGTTTGTTGCAAATAGTAAAAGATACACACCGCCGTGCGGATCTGTGTTTATATCAACCATTTTTGCATAATGGCTTTGAAGGCCTCGCGGTATTGTTCGCCCACCACGATTTCATCTTTTCCCACAAACAAAGAATTTTTACTGATGGCCGTGATGCTGTCCAGCGACACAATAAACGAACGATGCACGCGCAAAAACTTAGTCGTGGGCAAGCGTTCTTCCAGTTGTTTGAGCGAGGTAAGCGACAAAATCGCTTTTTCGGGGGTGTTGAGGTGAATGCGGACGTAATCTTTTAGCCCTTCTATAAAAAGAATGTCTTTGTAGTTGATGCGCACCCATTGGTATTCTACCTTAATGAAAATATAGTCGTCTTCGGGTTGCGTGTTGGGAACGGAAGAGGCGGCGGCTTGCGTGAGTTGCAGGGCGTTGGCGGCGGCGCGGAGAAACTCCTCGTAATTGAAGGGTTTGAGCAAATAATCCACTGCATTTACTTTATAACCCTCTATGGCAAAATGGTTGTAGGCGGTGGTAAAGATGATTTTGGGCATGGGTGTGTTTTGTTGGTGCATCCAGCGTGCCAGCTCCATGCCGCTAAAATTGGGCATATTGATGTCCAGAAAAAGCAAATCGGCGGGTTGCTCTTGCAATAAATTCATGGCATTGACGGCACTGTCGCAAGTACCGACCAATTCCAAAAAAGGCGTTTGTTGGACAAAGGTCTCAACGAGTTTGAGTGCCAGCGGTTCGTCGTCGATGGCTATACATTTGAGGCGCATCATACTAAATCAAGTTGTAGTGAAACTTCGTATTTGCCCGCGTGGTTTGTACCTGCGGCCAACTCGTGTCTGTTCGGGTAAAGCAGTTGCAAGCGGCGGCGCGTGTTGGTAAGGCCTATGCCTCCTTCGGCGGTTTCGGAGTTGTTGTTATTTTCTACAAAAATAGAATTAACTACCTCAAAATGAAGTTTTTCATTTCGCTGATAGAGTTGTATATCGATACTGGAAGTTTGGGTAGCATTGACCCCATGTTTGAAGGCGTTTTCCACGAAAGGCAAAAGCAACATCGGCGCGATGGGCATATCTTGCAGGTTTTCGTGAATAAACGTATTGATTTTGAGTTTGTCGGTGGAGCGCAGGCGCATGAGAGCAATGTAATCTTTGAGGAAATTCACCTCTTTGAACAAGGTTGTATTTTCGTCTTCGGTGCTGTAAAGCAAATAACGCATCATGCGGCTGAGCGTGTGCAAGGCTTGGCGCGAATCCTCGACGTTTAGGTACGTGAGTGCGTAAATGCTGTTGAGGGAGTTAAAGAAAAAGTGCGGATTGATTTGGGTTTTGAGCAAAGCCAATTCGGTCATGGTCTTGTCGTGTTCGAGTTGTTGGCGGTAGTTGGCGGTGCGCTGCCAATGCTGAAGCATCGCCCAACTCGTGCTTAAAGCCAGCACCAAAAGCATCGCCGTAAAAACAAATTGGTTGAAATTGGTTGCTTTTTTGGCTTTGAAATAAAGTACTGTGGCCATTTTGGCGTGCAGCCCCGTATAAGAATGATAGACGTAAGAAAGCAGTTGCGTAAGAACCAGCACGGCGATTATCCAGCCCACAAAAAGGCTGAATTTTCCTTTGAAAATAGTTTGCGGAACAATGATTTTGGCGTTTCCATAAAACAGCGCGACCATGACAAACAGGTTCAGGGTTTGCCACGCCCAAAACTCATACGGAAGTTTTACATCCCAACTCAGCGGAATGTAGAGCAATATCATAAAACCCAACAGCGACCAGCCGAGCAGGTGTAACAGAAAATTGAGGTATGGATTAAATGATAAAGAATTTTGCATGAGACAAATGTTTTTAGGTGTGCTTTATCGTAAAATGAGGGGCATAGCCATAGGGTTTTAAATCAATATTACGAAAAAGCCTTACAAGTTTAGTCTGCTGGCGCGTATGTTGCACAATACAATCTTTCAACCCGCCCTAAGAATCTATGAACAGTACTTTTTGACCGACCAAGCCCTCAAATGGCATTCGTAGATAGAAATGTGGGGGTTGGTCGGTTGTAAAATGGAATTTGTCGGCTGCCTTTTTTACTCTGTCTATTGCTTTATTTTCGGAAAGATTCATTTCTTTTTTTTGTACGTGAATAAAAGAAACAACGCATCGTATATGACACGTACAATCAGAATACTAAGCTCCGCCTCTATGTGTGCCATCGGTATTGCCGCTATGCTCGGAGGCTGCAAAGGCAAACAAGGACAAATGCCTCCGATGGGGGCGGCTGCCATTCAAGAATACAATGTATTGCCACTAAGCCCGCAAACGGTAAGCGTTTACACGGATTATCCCGCGCAATTGCAGGGGCAAGAGGTCATAGAAATTCGTCCGAAAATAGAAGGCTATTTGGAAGAATTGTACGTGGATGAAGGGGCAAGTGTTCGTCGTGGTCAAAAACTTTTCCGTATTAGCAGCCCGCAATACGCCCAAGAGTTACGGAGTGCGGAAGCAGGTATCAAAACGGCCCAAGCCGACATCAAAACCGCCGAAATCGCCGTAACGAAGGCAAAGGCTTTGGTAGAAAAAGAAATTGTGAGTCAGTTTGAATTGGAGTCGGCAGAATACACTCTCGAAGCCCGCAAAGCGACTTTAGCCCAAGCCCAAGCCACGTTGGCCAACGCTCGCGCCAATATGGGTTATACGTTGGTAAGCAGTCCCGCCGATGGCGTGATAGGCACTATTCCATACAAAAAAGGAAGTTTGGTCAGTGGCTCATCGGCCAATCCGCTTACTACGTTGGCCGCCGACAAAAGTATGTACGCGTATTTTGCCCTCAACGAAAAGCAATTGTTAGACTTTAGTCGCACTTACAAAGGCCGCACGCTTCAGGAAAAACTCAAACAACTGCCAGCCGTGCAACTCGTGTTGGCCGATGGTTCGCTATACGACCAAACGGGCAAAGTAGAAACGGCAAGCGGCTTGCTTACCACCGCGACGGGTTCTTCTAACCTGCGTGCCACTTTCCCCAACCCCGAAAATTTGTTGCAAAGTGGGGCGAGTGCTTCGGTACGTGTGCCGCGCAATGAAACGAATGCTTTGTCTATTCCTCAAAATGCCACGTATGAGTTGCAAGACAAACGCTTGGTGTATGTACTCACCCAAGACAACAAGGTAGTGAGCCGCGCCATCAAGACGACACCGACCAACGACGGCCAATTTTTTATTGTAAATCAAGGACTTAATGCAGGTGATAAAGTGGTGGTCAGTGGCATTATTAACCTAAAAGATAGCATGGCGATTAAGCCCGTGTTAGTAAGTCCGCAGACTGTTTACCATACCCAACGATAAGTTATGCAAAAGGGAAGCACATTTTTAAAAGTCTTTATCGACAGACCCGTACTCAGTACGGTGATTTCTGTCATCATCGTATTGCTGGGTATTTTGGGCATGGTTTCGTTGCCAGTAGCCCAATATCCAGACATTACGCCGCCCACCGTGCAAGTATCCACTTCTTATACGGGAGCAAATGCCGATGTGGTGCTCAAAAGTGTTATTGTGCCGTTGGAAGAGCAAATCAACGGAGTAGAAGGCATGACCTACATGACTTCGACGGCCACCAACGAAGGCGGCGCAACGATTAGCGTATTTTTTGAAGTAGGAACAGACCCCGACATGGCGGCGGTCAATGTCCAGAACCGCGTTTCGACGGCTACGAGTTTGTTGCCGCAAGAAGTAACCAAAGCAGGCGTTACGGTGCGCAAAAGACAGAGTAGTAACTTGCTCATCACGGCGGTTTATAGCGATAACCCCGCTTACGACCAGAATTTTCTACAAAACTATGCCGAAATCAATATTATTCCGCGCCTGAAACGCATCAAAGGCGTGGGCGATGCGTCGGCGTTTGGTCAGCGCAATTATTCGATGCGTATTTGGCTCAAACCCAACGTAATGTCGGTGTACGGTTTAGTGCCGCAAGACATTACCGCCGCCCTCGACCAACAAAATATTGAGGCTGCACCAGGGAAATTTGGGGAAAATGGCGGACAAAGTTTTCAGTACGTAATCAAATACAGAGGTAAGTTGCAGTCGGTTACCGAATTTGAAAACATCATTATCAAATCCGTAGGCAAAGGGCAATTGTTGCGCCTGAAAGATGTGGCACGTGTGGAACTTGGCGCACAAAGTTATAATTCCAAAACCGTGATTAATGGCAAACCGACTGTAAACATTGCCGTCAATCAGGTGGCGGGAGCTAACGCCCAAGAAGTAATTGCAGAAGCGCAAAAGGTGTTTGACGAAATATCGCAAAGCTACCCTACGGGTTTGCATAATGCCACTTTGGTAAACGTAAACAAGTTTTTGGACGCATCCATTAGTAAAGTAATTCATACGCTGATAGAATGTTTCTTGTTGGTGTTCTTGGTGATTTTCATCTTCTTACAAGATTTTCGTAGTACGATTATTCACGGGATTTCCGTGCCAGTGGCGATTTGTGGTACGTTTTTCTTCCTCTACGTTTTTGGTTTTAGTATCAATTTGCTCACGCTGTTTGCGTTGGTGCTGGCCATCGGGATTGTGGTGGATGATGCGATTGTGGTGGTGGAAGCCGTACACGCCAAACTGGAAAGCGGCTACACGTCTCCGCGCAAAGCGGCCATAGATGCCATGTCCGAAATCTCGACGGCTATCGTGTCTATTACGTTGGTGATGTCGGCGGTGTTCGTGCCTGTGGCGTTTATTGGTGGCTCTACGGGGGTTTTCTACCAACAATTTGGTATTACGCTTGCCATTGCCATTATTATTTCGGCAGTAAATGCACTTACGCTTTGTCCTGCGTTGGCTGCCTTGTTTTTGCTACCACCCGCACACGCCAACGAACACGCCGCCGCTCAAGGCAACAAAGGTTTTATGTATCGTTTTGGGGTGGCGTTCAATGCTTCTTATGATGGACTTTTGGGCAAATACAAACGCATTGTAAACTTTTTGGCGGTGCGCAAATGGATTACGGTGGCCGCGATTGCCATGTTTAGTGGCGGGTTTTATTATATGATGAAAACCACGCCATCGAGCTTTGTGCCAAACGAAGACATGGGAGCTCTTTTTATCAACATTAGCCTTCCGCCTGCCACTTCCATGGAAAGAACCACCGAAGTGGCCAACCGCATCGACAGTATTGCCCGAACCATTCCAGAAGTAAATAACGCTTTGCGCATGGTGGGTCAAAACTTTATTGCGGGAAGCGGTAGTGCTTACGCGATGGAAATACTCGAACTCAAACATTGGGACGACCGCAAAGGTGTAACCAATGAAGACGTTGTAAAAAAACTTCGCCAAAAATTTGCACCCATTACCGATGCGCGTGTGATGATTATATCCTTGCCTACGATTACGGGCTTTGGTATGAGTGGCGGTTTTGAATTCCAGTTGCAAGACAAGGGCGGCCACTCAGTAGATGAGTTTTATAAAGTTTCCCAAAACTTTTTGGCTGCCCTTAATCAACGCCCCGAAATTCAGTTTGCGGCCACGTCTTTCAACCCCAATTTCCCACAATACCAAATGGATGTGAATGTGGCCAAATGTCAGGAAGCTGGCATTAGTATTAGTTCTTTGCTCAACACGATGCAAGTATATTATGGAGCATCGTATGCGAGTAATTTCAATCAGTTTGGGAAACAATACCGCGTAATGGTGCAAGCCGACACGAATTACAGGGCCAACATCGAAGGCCTCAACTCGATATATGTGCGCACCGACGACGGCCAAAATATGGCTCCGATTACCGAGTTTATCAGCCTGAAAAGAGTCTATGGCCCCGAAAGTATTTCGCGCTTCAACTTGTTTAGCTCTATGGCCGTGAACGGTTCGCCAGACCCCGCCTACAGTTCGGGCGAAGCCCTCAACGCCATCAAAGAAGTAGCCGCGCAAACGCTGCCTGCGGGTTATGGCTATGAGTTTTCGGGCATTAGCCGCGAGGAACAAAAAAGCGGAACGCAGTCGGTGTATATTTTCGGTTTGTGTTTGGTGTTTGTGTATTTCTTGTTGAGTGCGCAATATGAAAGTTATTTGTTGCCGTTGGCCGTGATTGCCTCTTTGCCGATTGGTTTGAGTGGTGTGTTTTTGTTCGTGAATCTGTGGGGTTTGGACAATAATATTTATGTACAAATCACGCTGGTAATGCTCATTGGTTTGTTGGCCAAAAATGCCATTCTGATTGTCGAGTTTGCTTTGCAGCGGCGCGTACATGGGTTGTCGCTTTTGGAGGCGGCCATCGAAGGAGCGGAAGCGCGTTTGCGTCCGATTCTGATGACTTCGTTAGCGTTTGTGTTTGGCCTCATGCCGCTCATGTTTTCGACGGGCGCAGGAGCAAACGGAAACATTGCCATTGGCGTTGGGGCGATTGGTGGCATGCTAACGGGTACGCTGTTGGGTGTATTTTTCATTCCTATTCTGTTTGTGATTTTCCAAGGTTTGCAAGAAAAAGTAAGCGGCCCACCCAAAGTCATCGAAGACTAAAATCATTTGCAGCAAAATTCAATCAAAATCATGAGACCATTTATCAAAAATATAGTCATTACGGGTTTGGGGGCGTGGTTAATTACGGCTTGCGGCATTACGCGCAAATACGAGAGTCCACTCAAAGACCAACAAACCAGCAAGTTGTATCGGGGGCAAACTACCTCCGATACGGCCAGCATGGCGGCTTTGCCTTGGCAACAGCTTTTTGCTGATGAGGCTTTGCGCAACCTGATTCAGAAAGGTTTGGCGCAAAACTATGACCTCAAAATTGCCGTAACGCGTATGAACAGTGCTTCGGCCAACCTGCAACAAAGCAAATTAGCTTTGCTACCAACCGTGTCGGCTACCGCGCAGGTAACGCACTCCAAGCCTTCTACGGCCAACGCACGCGCCAACGGTATCAATGTTACGAGCATTCCGTCCAATGACATTTACGCATTGTTTGGCAGTGCCAGTTGGGAGTTGGATGTGTGGGGCAAATTGCGCAGCAGTAAGCGTTCGTATGTGGCGGCCTATTTGCAAAGTGAGGCCTACAAACGCGCCGTTCAGACGCAATTGGTAGCCCAAATCGCCACGAATTATTATCAATTATTGGCCTACGACGAACAACTTCGCATTGTGGAGGAAACCGTAGCGATTCGGAAAAAAGAAATAGAAACGGCCAAAGTACTGAAAGCCAACGGCGTACTGAACAAAGCGGATTTGGCCAACAGCGAAGCGAATTTGTACGCGGCACAGTTGCAAATACCCGTGATTAAGCAGAGCCGCCGCGAGTCGGAAAATGCCTTGAGTACCTTGTTGGCTTTGCCTTCGGATAGTATTTTGCGGGGTAATTTTGCTGCTCAACAAATCAGTGTGGAACTGAAAACGGGAGTTTCTGCGCAATTGCTGGCCAACCGCCCAGACGTGCAGCAAGCCGAACACGGTTTTCGCAATGCCTTTGAGCTGACCAATATGGCGCGCACGTATTTTTATCCGTCCCTGACCATTTCGGCAACGGCGGGCTGGAATACGGCCAATAGCGTACAGAATTTTTTCACGAATACATTTTACGGAAATATCATCGGCGGACTTACCCAACCGATTTTTAATCAGGGAATTAACAAGCAGCGTTTGCGCAAAGCCAAAGCCACACAAGAGGAAATGTATTTTACTTTCCAAAAAACAGTGCTCACGGCAGGCCAAGAAGTAAGCAATGCGTTGTACTCGTATCAGGTGGCCATCGAAAAAGAGCAAATGCGCAAAACGCAAATAGAGTCGTTGCAAAAGGCTTCGGATTTTACCAAAGAATTGCTCAAATACACGTCCAGCACCAACTACACCGACGTACTGACCGCCGAGCAAAATTTGCTTACCGCGCAGCTCAACGGCGTTTCGGATAAGTTGCAGCAGTTGCAAGCCACTGTGGAACTGTACAGAGCTTTGGGCGGTGGTTGGAAATAAAAATAGGCGGCAGTATCCAAACAAATGTTTTATAAGTATAATGTTTGGTGGTTTGGATATTTCCTTACCTTTGTCCATCAGAACCAACGAATAATATAAAATACTCTTTTCCAGTATTTTATCTTTTCTTTGGTTGCAAAAATTTATTCTAACCAAAAAATAAAAAATTAAGATGACTGCCAAGAAAGGAGATTTCGTACAGGTTCATTATACAGGTCGTTTGCGCGATGGTTCTACGTTCGACAGCTCAGAAGGCCGCGAGCCTTTGGCTTTCGAGTTGGGAAGCGGACAAATGATTCCGGGTTTTGATGCTGCCGTGCATGGCATGAACATCGGCGACAAAAAAGAAGCCGTAATTGATGCAAATGAGGCCTATGGCCAACGTAGCGAAGAAATGTTCATTACTTTCCGTTTGGACGAAGTACCAGCCGACCTTAACCCAGAAGTTGGGATGCAATTGATGTTGCAACAGCCTGACGGTTCGCCTTTGCCTGTGGTAGTGGCGCAAGTAACGGACGAGGTTTTGGTATTGGACGCAAACCACCCATTGGCAGGCCAAGACCTTATTTTTGAAATAGAATTAGTGGCTATCGGTCAATAATTTATTTTGAAATAATTCAATTGTGTGCGGCGCAGCCCCAACGGGGCTGCGCCGCTTTGTTTTACTTGCTCAAAAATACCTTCAAAATCAGGCTTTTTTTGTATAGCTTGCAGCTTCAAACAATATTATCTTCCTTACAACTCATTGAGCAAAAAGATATTATGGAAAATCTAAAGCAAAATATCCTTATCGTCGGCAACGGCGGACGCGAACACGCTTTTACGTGGCATTTGAGCCAAAGCCCACTTTGTAACCGTTTGTTTGTCGCCCCCGGCAACGCAGGAACGGCCAGCCTCGCCACCAATTTGCCTATTGCCGTGACGGATTTCGAGGCTTTGGGAGCGGCCTGCCTTCAGCACCAAATTTCGTTGGTGGTCGTGGGGCCAGAAGTGCCATTGGTGGAAGGAATTGTAGATTATTTTGCGGCACAACCTGCACTCTCTCAGATTCTTATCGTGGGGCCTTCGGCCAAAGGCGCACAACTGGAAGGAAGCAAAGATTTTTCTAAAAACTTTATGCAAAAATACGCTATCCCGACGGCTACTTACCAGACTTTCACGGCGGAGCAATGGCCGCAAGCCCTCGAATACGTGGCCGCGCACAGCTTGCCCGTAGTGCTCAAAGCCGATGGTTTGGCCGCAGGCAAAGGCGTAATTATTGCCCAAACACACGAAGAAGCCACCGAAGCATTGCGCCAAATGTTGCTCGAACAACAATTTGGGGCGGCCAGTAGCAAAGTGGTCATTGAACAATATTTGGATGGAATCGAAGTATCAGTTTTTGTGCTGACCGATGGCAAAAACTACAAGATTTTGCCCGAAGCCAAAGACTACAAACGCATTGGCGAAGGAGACACTGGCCTGAATACGGGCGGCATGGGGGCGGTTTCGCCTGTGCCTTTCGTAGATGCGGCCTTTATGGAGCAAGTCGAGAAAACAATTATAGAGCCAACCATCGCGGGACTTGCGGCGGAAGGCATCGACTACAAAGGTTTTATTTTTATTGGATTAATGAATGTGGCGGGCAAACCCTACGTGATAGAATACAATGTACGCATGGGCGACCCCGAAACCGAAGCCGTAGTGCCGCGCATTACCTCAGATTTGGTAGAAGTGTTCACGGCTACTGCGCAAGGACGTTTGCAGGAAGTGGATTTTAAACTCAACCCGCAAACCGCCGTAACGGTGGTGTTGGCGGCTGGCGGCTACCCCGTGCAGCACCAAACAGGTCATGTGATTTCGGGGATTGAGCAGGCTGCACAGCAAGCCGATGTGTTGGTGTTTCAGGCAGGAACAAAAGCCGCCGAAGGACAAACCTTAACCAACGGAGGCCGCGTAATTGCGGTTACGGCCTTAGCCGACTCGTTGCCAGAAGCGCAAGCCAAAGCCATGAAAGCCGCCGAAACGATTCAGTGGCAAGACCGTTATTTCCGCCGCGATGTAGCCAACGACCTCAAAAAATACCTGAGCCACAGTGCCTACTAAGCCATTGGGCGGCGCGTTTTGGCATACGGATATGTATCGAATAAATAAGCGAGTGTTTCGGCGATGTTATTGGCCGCAACACTCGTTTGCGTTTGAGGGCTGGCATACCATTTGGCTATTTTGTGAGCAAACAAATCATCTATTTTCTTGACTACACAAACGCCCATGCGCTGCATGGCTGCCGCGTTGCATTCTTGCTCATAATGTTTCTGAATTGGCACGGCCAACACTTTTTTGTTCATGTACAAAGCCTCCGAAGGCGTTTCAAATCCTGCCCCCGTGATGATGCCTTTGCAAGTGCGCAAACTTTCGTTGAAAAGTTGTTGATTGACTGGATAATAACTAATATTTTTTTCCGTAAACGGCTGTTTTATTTCGGGTAAAAACCAATGAAAACGAATGTGCGGCAGTTGCGAAAAATTGGCCAGTAACTTTTCGCGCATGAAAGCGGGCAGATATACGGTTACGTGGCCTTCGTCGGTGATGTCGGCTTGGATAAATTCCTGCTTGACGATGGGCGGAAAAATAAATTTGTCGTATTGCTCGAAATGCAGGCCAATGTATTGGTTGGCGCGTGCAAAATTCTGCAAAATCATTTCTCCTAATAAATTCGTGCTGTCGGGGCGTGGAGTGTGTTTGCTCTGGAAACTGGCCTGATGCCCAAATTGCACGGAGCTAACACCTTGCGTTTGGCAAGCCAGCGAGGTAATAAAATCAAAATCGTTAATGACCACGTCGTATTGCTTGAGTGGCAGTGCCGCCGCGTCCTTGTACATTTGGCGCGGGCTGGTATGTTTGAAAATGTCCCAATAGTCCAAACCGCCCGTTTTGCTGTAGTGCAAGCTCCAACCCCGACTTTTGTATTTGACGGGAAAGGCATAATCAATATTTGAATTACAGCCACTTACAAAAAAATCAACATCACCGTATTTTTTCAGAAACGGATACAATTGCGAAGCGCGGCTCAAATGCCCGTTGCCAGTGGCCTGCACAGCATAAAAGATTTTCATAAGTTTGGGAGCGTTTGTAGTAAGTGTGTTGGAGAAATTTAGGAAGCTAATATTTTGCTCAAAAAGTCAAGTTCTACCTCTTCGGCAGACACCGCAAACGGTGCTACTTCTTGGTAATCAAGCGTATGTTCGTAAATGCTCCACTGGCCATTGTCGAACTCTAAGGCCGTGAGATTTTCGACCCAATCGCCGCTGTTCAGGTACTGAACTTTGCCTTTTTCGGTCTGGATTTCGCGAATTTGTTGTTTGTGAATATGGCCGCAAATCACGTAGTCGTAACCTTTTTCGATAGCCAATTCTGCCGCCGTCGTTTCAAAATTATTGACCCACGTTACGGCCTTTTTTACGCTATCTTTTACGCGTTTCGAGAAACTCATTTTTTCTTTGCCCAATCGCTCCAAAATCCAGTTGATGAGGCGATTCAGTAAAATAAGCCAGTCGTAACCTTTGCCGCCGAGTTTGGCCAAAAATTTAGCCCAACCTTTGGTAGTGTTGTCGAACACATCGCCATGAAAAAACCACGCTTTTTTGCCGTTGATGCGCAACAGATATTTGTCCACAATTTCCAGATTTCCCATTTCCAAATCCGTGTATTTTCGCAACATATCATCATGATTGCCAGTGATATAGACTACTTTTGTGCCTTTGCTGGCCATTTTCATAATGCGGCGCAGCACGTCCATGTGCGAGGCAGGAAAATAACTTTTACTCAAATTCCAAATGTCGATAATGTCGCCGTTGAGAATCAACAACTCAGGCTGAACGGATTTGAGATATTGCAGTAACTCTTTGGCATGGCAGCCGTAAGTACCTAAGTGTGTGTCGCTGATAACAACGATTTGAGGTTTTCTCTTGAAATCCATGTGTCGTTCTTTTTCTGCTAAGTTACTTTTGGTGTATTACCTGATAGTCAAGCGGTTTTTGTGAAAGAATTAAATTGTTTTGTTAGAAAAATGAAATTTGTGCTGCTGATTTTATCTTTAAATAAGAAAAGTTTATTTCTCTAACTTTTGGCTAACAATTTGGCTACACCAAAGCCCACTAACCCACTGACAAATAACTTTTTATAAAACTCTCCGTAACATTTTAGAGCCAGAAAAAGGCCTCTTTGCAGCCCCAAAAATTTATTTACCTTTGCCCTTCATTTCAAAATGGCCTGCCGTGAGGGTGAAGGCCTTTTGTTTATCATCTACCTGACAGAAATTTTTGACCTTATCGTAATGGAGTGGTTTGTACACTTGGCATTTGGGGCACTGGCCATCATGTTTATTTTCAATCTCTTGCAAGTGCTTCGTTGGGGAGGTGTTTCGCGGCATTTGGCGTATTGCTTTTCGCTGTTCGTTTACTTTTTTTATGTGGGCGTTACGCCAGCTATCAATTTTTATACGGGCGTAAATAGTCTATACGGAATAGATTATGGCGCGTATTTCCCCGAAGCAATGGGCGTGTATGTGGTCGGTTTGGCTGCTTTTACGTTCGGGTATTGGAGCAGCGTGCATTTGCGCCCAACTCGTCCGTATCGCAAACTCTTGACCTATGATGACTGGCGTAGTCCGTTGGTAGTGCTTTCGGTGTTGTTTGTATTGTGTTGGGTAGCAATTGTTTACAATTTATACAAGGCTGGTTTTATGAATTGGATGCTCTTATTCGACTTTAGTAATACAACAGGAGAAGAACAAGGTGTTGTTTTTTTATATTCCCTTACAGCTCCACACCCTGAGTATAGGTATTTGGAAGCCTTAATCAATACGCTCATTAGCATACTTATCATGTTTTTGGTGTACCGAATGCCGCGCCTTTGGTGGTGGGCTTTGGTGGTGGTTTGCGGCTATTTTTTCTTGCTGTCGGGCTGGCGATACCGAATTATTATGCTGATGGTGGGTGCGGCTGGCTATTTTTGGTATAATTTGCGTTGGCGACCACAAGACTATTGGAAGGCTTTGTTAGTAATTATTGTTTGTGTGTTGGGAATAATGTTGCTTACGCTGAATCGTATGGCCATCGCCAAACGCATCGGCTCAGAAACAACACTGGATTTGCGCCGCTTCGACGAAAAACTACTCACCGAACAAACTATCAACAGCCAAGTATTTATGTTAATGTTGCGCTATCGCGACGAACATCAAATGCCGCTGGATTGGGGACGTACCATGTTCTTGCAAACCTATTACCGCGCTATTCCTTCGCAATTTTTCCCAAATAACAAAAAACCTTTTCCTCCATTATTAGAATGGCAGTGGGCAGCACAAGGCACGCCCGAAGCAGGGCAACCGCCGCGCACGGGAGCAATTACGGACTGGGAAGAATATTATTTGTCGTTTGGTTGGATTGGGCTGATTGTGTTGGCTGCGCTGGTGGGTTGGCTGTTGGGCAGGCTCGCACATTTGCCCGAAGGCGATTTTTATTTGGCTTGGAAACTCTGCTGCACGGCGTTTATGTTTCAGATTATTACGCGCGGATATTTGCCGCAACAAGTCGAACTATTTGTGTATCTGATGTTTCCGTTTGCGCTGGTGCGCTTGCTGAGCCATTACAAACTAAAAGAAGTTTTTTGGTATGAACGTAAATCTAAGTAAATTTAATAACGACTGGTATAGCCCGAAGGCTTCCGCGCCGAAGCGTTTGCTTTGGTATTTCTGCAATGCTTTGTTTTTTATTAATCCCCTGAATCCTGTCAGCGGCCTGAAAGTGCGATTGCTCCGACTTTTTGGCGCAAAAGTGGGCGCGGGTGTCGTGATAAAACCTTCGGTAAATATCAAATATCCTTGGCTTTTGGAAGTAGGCAACCATGTTTGGATTGGCGAAGAGGTTTGGATAGATAATTTGGTGATGGTGCGGCTGGCCGATAATTCGTGCGTTTCGCAAGGCGCGATGTTATTGACGGGAAGCCACGACTACAAACGAGAAACTTTCGATTTGCTCACAGGCGAAATCACGCTCGAAGAAGGCGCGTGGGTTGGGGCAAAAGCCGTCGTTTGCCCCAATGTGGTTTGCAAATCGCATAGCGTTTTGGCGGCTGGCTCGGTGGCTACGCATTCGCTCGAAGCCTACACCGTGTATCAGGGCAACCCCGCACAACCCAAACGCCAACGCGTTTAGGGCAGCAGCAACGACGAATCTCCGAAGCTCAAAAAGCGATAATCGTTGTTAAGGGCTTCGTCGTAGATTTTGCGCCAATTTTCGCCCACAAAAGCCGCTACCAACAAAATTAGCGTGCTTTCGGGTTGGTGATAATTCGTAACAATGCCTTTGCAAATCTTAAATTCGTAGCTGGGCACGATGTAAATTTGTGTTTGGCC
Source organism: Flexibacter flexilis DSM 6793 (assembly GCF_900112255.1). Taxonomy (NCBI): domain Bacteria; kingdom Pseudomonadati; phylum Bacteroidota; class Cytophagia; order Cytophagales; family Flexibacteraceae; genus Flexibacter; species Flexibacter flexilis. Next base: position 29,982 of record NZ_FOLE01000006.1, on the reverse strand, counting down.
GCCCAACTCCTCCAAATTATTTTCTTTCATAAAATCCAAAACAGCCGTAAGCGATTGCGCACGTGTGGGCAGGCTTGCGGCCTCGAATTGGTAGGGCAAATATTGGTCTATTCTAAAATCTTTATCGTTGGTTTTCAAGAGCTTTACTCCAAACCAATACAAACTTTCCAGTGCACGCATGGACGTAGTCCCGACAGCAATAATGCGTTCGTTGGCCAGCAGATTTTCCAAATTTTTGACCGAAAAAATAAGCTGCTCGGCGTGCATTTCGTGTTCGAGTACGTTGTCGGCTTGTAGGGGCCTGAACGTGCCCGCACTTACGTGCAACGTAACATAATCGTGCGCCATGCCGCGCTGCTGCAAATCCTCAAAAACCGCAGGCGTAAAATGCAGCCCCGCCGTAGGAGCAGCTACCGCGCCTTCATTTTGGGCATAAACAGTCTGGTAACGCAATTTGTCGGCGGCTTCCTCGCTGCGTTTCAGGTAAGGCGGCAATGGCATTTGGCCAGCTTGTTCCACTACTTGTGCAAACGAAATATCGGCAGGCGACCACTCAAAACGCACCAACATATTTTCTAAATCAATGAGTTGGGCGCGAAGTTGGAGGCTCTGGCCTGTTTCGGTTTGGATATTTTTGGTTAAAATTTCGTTGGTTTTGAGGCGTTTTTTGTTGCCAATCATGCAATGCCAAACGCAAAAACCTGTTTGCTGCATGGCCAAAGCCACCACAGGCGTAGGTTCTGTGGGATTGAGCAAAAATATTTCGACGTGTGCGCCTGTGTCGCGTTGGAAAGCCATACGCGCCGCAATTACTTTCGTATTATTAAAAAACAAAAAACTATCTGGCGGCAAAAACTCGCCCAAATGCCTGAATTGACTGTGTTGGATTTGGCCCTGACGATACACCAACAATTTGGCGGTATCGCGTTGGGGCAGCGGAAAACGAGCTATTTTTTCGTCGGGCAGCGTGTAAAGAAAATCCTCTTTACGAATGGGGTCTAACATAATTACAAACCGCTTTTTTAGTAAAATTCGGGAAAAATAATACGTTTGTAGCAAAACAAACGGCCTGCAAACTTAGCCAAAACCAACTGAAAACGGCATTTTTGCGGCGTTTTTTCAAATTTCAAAACAAAATATGAGCAAGATTGAAATTCGTAAAGGTCAAATCGGGGATTTGCCGCAAGTTTTAGAATTGGTAAAAGAGTTGGCCGAATATGAGCGAGCCGCCCACGAAGTAGAAAATACGGTCGAGCAAATGGAAATAGACGGCTTCGGCGCAAATCCGATTTTTGGTTTTTTTGTGGCCGAGCAAGAAAATAAAATTGTGGGCATTTCCTTGTATTATTATCGGTATTCGACTTGGAAAGGCAAGGTTTTATATTTGGAAGATATTATCGTTACCGAAAAAATGCGCGGACAAAATATTGGTTATCAGCTTTTTGAAAGAACCATACAACACGCCAAAGACGAAGGTTGTAAGCGCATGACTTGGCAAGTACTCGAATGGAACGAACCCGCGTTAAACTTTTACCGCAAATTTGGCGCACAATTCGACCCTGAATGGGTAAACGGCATACTTACTTTTTCTTAAAAGCAGATATTAAGTAATAAAAGAGTAGAAAATTGTCTGTAACCAATAATTGTATTTTAAAAAATATTGTTACTTGTGGCTATTTTCATCTTTGGGCTTGGAATAATTATTTTAGCTTCAAAACTTTTGCTATCTTTACAACAAGCCAAACCGCTCCATTTTTACATAAACAACTAACTAAACTATTCGTATCACCTTTAATTTAGTTTAGCCATGAATCTCCAACAATTCTTACGGGACTACGCGGAGCGTACTCGTAACTCCTTCATCGAATACACCGACACAGTAGATGTGGTTACGGTGAGTTTGGGTGCCAGTCGTTTTCAGAACGTAGGCGTGTATCAAGTGGTACGCAACGGACGCTCAGTAATTGAGTTTTTGTCCAAAGTGTGCCCAGCCAACGAATACATAGACCATGTCGCCTTGTTAGAACTTAATCACGAGCTTTGTTATTGCAAAGTGGTGATACATGAAGGCATTGTGCAAGTGGCCGCCGCTATTCCTGCCGCCAGAGCCACCGACGAAGAGCTTTCCGACATTATGAGCGAAGTGGCACAAGTGGCCGACCAGCTCGAATTTGAACTTACGGGGCAAGATGTGAACTAACAAAAGTTCTAATGCTTATCTTTGGCGAACTGTTCACAATGCTTTTGCATGATTTATGGAATATTCGCTTAAAGAAAAATTGCAACAAATGGCTACGGCCATTGCTCCACAAGTAGTGGCGGCACGCCGCCAGATTCACGCAAATCCTGAGCTTTCTTTTCAGGAATTTGAAACTGCTAAATTTATTGCCAATTATTTGCGCCAAATCGGGATAGAACCCCAAGAAGGCGTTGCCAATACGGGATTGGTTGCCCTCATCAAAGGCCGCAATCCTGATAGTAGAGTGGTGGCTTTGCGTGCCGACATGGACGCGCTGCCCATCGTAGAAGCGAATGACGTACCGTATAAATCCACCAAAGAAGGAGTTATGCACGCTTGCGGCCATGATGCACACACGGCATCGTTGCTTGGGGCTGCACAACTCCTTTTTGCACATAAAGACGAGTTTGAGGGTACGGTGAAACTCATTTTTCAACCTGGAGAAGAAGTAATTCCGGGTGGTGCTTCGCTGATGATTAAAGATGGCGCACTGGAAAATCCAAGTCCTAACTCCATTATTGGCCAGCACGTAATGCCGATGCTGCCAGCGGGTATGGTTGGTTTTCGGGAAGGTTTGTACATGGCCAGCACCGACGAAATTTATGTAACCGTGCGCGGCAAAGGTGGACACGGTGCCATGCCCGAAATGTTCATTGACCCTGTTCTAATTTCTTCGCATATCATTGTAGCATTGCAGCAAGTAGTGAGCCGCATGGCTAATCCGCGTATTCCCAGCGTTTTATCTTTCGGAAAAGTAATTGCCAATGGCGCAACCAACGTTATTCCGAATGAAGTAAAATTGGAAGGAACATTCCGTACTTTAGACGAAAAATGGCGCGGCGAAGCACACGCCCGCATGAAAAAACTTGCCGAAGGCATCGCCGAAAGTATGGGCGGTTCGTGCGAGTTTACGATTATGCACGGCTATCCATTTCTGAAAAATGCCCCAGAACTCACGCAGCGTATGCGCTCGGCGGCTGTGGAATATTTGGGAGAAGAAAAAGTAGTGGACTTGGATATTTGGATGGCTGCCGAAGATTTTTCGTATTACACGCAACAAATGGACGGCTGTTTTTACAGACTCGGCACACGCAACGAAACGCGCGGCATTACGTCGGGCGTACATACGCCGACGTTCGACATAGATGAAGCCGCTTTGGAAATAGGAGCGGGACTAATGGCTTGGTTGGCTGTAACAGAACTTAGTAGCAAATAATGGTAGCTGTAATTCAACGCGTTACGGAAGCCGCCGTGCGCATAGATGGCCACGTAAACGGCCAAATTGAGGCGGGTTTGTTGGTGCTGCTTGGCATTGCCACTATTGACACTGCCGACGATGTACAGTGGCTTGCCGCCAAAATTGCGGCCATGCGTATTTTTTCTGACGAAGAAGGCAAAATGAATAAATCTGTACAAGACATAAACGGCAATATTTTGCTTATCAGTCAATTTACGCTGTTGGCTTCTACCAAAAAAGGAAATAGGCCTTCGTTTATAGAAGCGGCGCGGCCAGAAATTGCCATTTCTTTGTACGAACAAATGATACAAGAACTTGGCGGTTTGCTCGGCAAGCCTGTACAAACAGGTGTTTTTGGGGCAGACATGAAAGTTTCTTTGCTCAATGATGGCCCCGTAACTATTGTTATTGATTCTCAAAATAAAAAATAAACCTAATGGCGCAGCAACTTTCCGAAGAACAACTCAAGGCATTAGCCCAACAACTTAGCCACCCCAAAGGAGAGGACGGCGTACAGTTGGGCAAGCGTATGAATGTTACCAATGATAACATGATTCGGAAAACTATCGAGTCTTTGCCGATTACAGACGGTGCGCAAGTGCTGGAAATTGGACATGGAAATGCACATCATCTGCCCGAATTTCTCCACAAAGCAGCTAATATTCAGTATGTTGGCTTGGAAGTATCCCAAACAATGTACGAGGAAGCTCAAAAAGAAAACGCGCAAACCATTGCCGCAGGGCAAGCGCGTTTTTTGCTCACCGACGGCACTCACATTCCTGCGCCAGATGCACATTTTGACATTATTTTTTCGGTGAATACGGTTTATTTTTGGCAAAATCCTGTGAACTATATTCGTGAAATTGGCCGTGTATTAAAAAGTGGAGGCTATTTGTGTTTGAGTTTTGTTGAAAAAGACTCGATGCAAAAACTGGCTTTCACGCAATACGGTTTTTCGCTTTATGACACCGAAGGTATTTTGAATTTGGTTAAAAATATTCCGCATCAACATCTTGAACAAAAGCATTATACCGAAGAAACATTTAGTAACATCGGCCAAAAAGTAGAACGCACTTTTGGCGTGCTGCTGCTTCAAAAATTGTAATTTATGAATGGTTGTAAAAAGGTTGCGCCTCTGTCAGAATTGACAGAGGCGCAACCTTTTTTATTTACTCAACCCAATATTATAAACCAAATGCGTAGTAATACGTACCAGGGTAATCAGGATAAACGCCTTCCATCATTACGCCGCCTGTTTTGCTGTTGAGCAAGTCGGTTACGTCTTTCACAGACTTAACAGGTGTTTTGTCTATTTTGGTAATAATAAATCCTTCGCGAACATCGGTTTGTTGGCGCAATTTGCCTGCAAGTAACTTGCTGATTTTCACGCCTGACTCGACACCAGCTTTTTTGCATTCTTTGCTACTGGCTTGTTCCAACTCCAACCCCAACGACGACAACACTTCTTGTTTTTCTTTTTTCACAATTTCTTTGTTGCCTGCTTGGTTTTTGAGTGTTACGGTCAAATCTTTTTCTTTGCCTTCGCGATTTACCACCAAAGCCACTTTATCTCCTGGGCGGTGGCGGCCAATGGCTTCTTGCAATTGCGCACTGCTTTTCACCTCGTGGCCATCTACTTTCACGATTACGTCACCCGCTTTTACGCCGCCTTCTTTGGCTGCGCTTTCTTTGGTGAGGCTGTCCACTAACACACCTTCCGTAATTTCGAGGTCGTGTTCTTTGGCCAAAGTGCTGTTCAGGTCACGAATCGTAATACCCAAAAATCCGCGTTGCACTACGCCATAACGAATCAGGTCTTCGGTTACTTTTTCAACAATCTTGGACGGAACGGCAAAAGCATATCCCGCATAAGAGCCTGTTTGTGAATAAATTGCAGTATTGATTCCCACCAAACCGCCATCCAAACTCACCAACGCGCCGCCGCTGTTGCCAGGGTTTACGGCTGCATCGGTTTGGATAAACGACTCAATGGCGGCTTTGTCTTTTACGATGCGTAAGTTACGGCCTTTGGCACTTACTACGCCCGCCGTTACGGTCGAAGAAAGGTTAAACGGGTTGCCGACGGCCAAAACCCATTGGCCTACGCGCACGGCATCAGAGTTTCCAAAACCCAATGTCGGCAAATCTTTTTCTTTTATCTGAATCACGGCCAAATCCGTAGAAGGGTCTGTACCAATGACTTTGGCTTTGTAAGTGCGGTTGTCGTGGAGTGTTACTTCCAACTCGTCGGCGTGGTCAATTACGTGATTGTTGGTTACGATGTAGCCATCTGAGCTAATAATTACACCCGAACCCGTGCTTTGTTGTGGGGCTTGCTGCATCGGTTCGCCAAAGAAAAACGGATTGCCGCCACCGCCAAAAAAGTCGCGGAAAGCATCAGGAATTTGTTGGGCTGAAGCCTGTGGCTTTTGTACGCCAATCGTGGATTTGATGTGAACTACCGCAGGGGTTACGCGCTCGGCTGTGGCCGAAAAATCCAGCGGCGCAGCTTCGGCAGTGCCGTGTGCGGAAGTGAGTATCGGCGCAGATGTTTGGGTTTCGCGAATCACCACACCTGTGCGCTGTGGCATGAATTGATACGCTCCTAAAGTGATGGCACTCCCTACTATAGCAGAAGCCACCAAAGGCAAGTGTTTTTTCATAAACTTAAAGTTCTAATGTTTTTTTGACGATTTCAGAAAAGCCTCAATCAAGTGCTTTTGGCTTATTAACCGCAATAATTGTGCATTTATTGAATATTCGCCTGTTTTTTTCTGTTAAAAAATGTTAAAACAATCGTTTAATCTATCTTTTTGCCTAAAAACAAAAACAATGCCTACACTTTTTCAAAACCCAGAATCCGACAAAATGTCAGTTGTCTATGTCAAAAGTTTAGTTTTCGGTATTGTCTGTGGCCGTCCCGATTTCGTTGTCGTTTTGTTCGGCGGCAATGTCTTTGAGTTGCGGCAAATCGCGCAAGGAATTAAGGCCAAAATGTTCCATAAACTTCGTACCTGTGCCATACAGCAACGGGCGGCCAACTGTGTCGGCTTTGCCCTGAATGGCTACCAATTCTTTATCCAGCAATTTTTGGAGTGCATAATCGCAGTTTACGCCCCTGATTTGTTCGATTTGGGCTTTGGTAACGGGCTGTTTGTAGGCGATAATGGCCAACGTTTCGAGTGCCGACGTAGAAAGCCGTTTTTTCGATTTTTGTTGTAATAAAATATTGATGCTCGTCTGATATGCGGGTTTGGTCAGGAACTGATAGCCGCCCGAAAGTTTGGCAATCGCAAAGACGTATTCGTCGGCCTGATATTTTTCGGTAAGCACTGCAATGGCCTTATTGATGTGGGCTTCGGGCACGTCGGTGTTGAGCATTTCCGACAGACAACGGCGCATATCGGCCACGCTGAGCGGCTCGGCACTACAAAAAATCAGGGCTTCGATGTGTTTGTGAAGAAAATCCATGCGGCAAAAATAAAAAAAAAGGAGCTCAATTGTTTTGGGTTTAAAACAATAAACGCACACAAGCAAAAACTAATTTACTTTAGCAATTTCCCATTGAAAATCTTTGGGGTTAAATACAAACAAGTAACTGTCAGTAAGCACTTTAATTCAAAAATAATACCCAAGCTGGAAACAAAAACACGGCATCAGCAGCAAACCTATACCGCGAAGCCCTTCTAAAAAGTTTGGGTTGATACATGACCAATACAAGCCATAATGCCATTGCCATTTCTGTCATTTCTACCCAAAGCCAAATATGAGGCGTATGCTTTTGCCACATAAGCATAACCACGGATAACAATATTATTACTGCTAAAACATTAAAAATTAGCTTTATTTTTTTCTTCCCCCACCGATGAAACAATGCAGCTTGTTGCTGTTTGAGGTCGCGGTCGTACTCATAGTAAGTAAACAACAATAGATTGAGCAAGGCTATAAGCCCAAACACACTAGCAGCCCAATACCATGCCATAGAAGTTTGTGCGCCTTGCGCTTTCACGCTGCCCCAAATACCAGCACAATAAACAAAAGCAGTGAGAACTTCCTTAGGAAAATATATTTTGATGGGTTTGGGTAAAATTTGTACCAAAAGCAAGTATGCTACCACCGCTGCGGAAAGACGTAAGCCAAAAATCCAAACCGTATTGGGCAAAGATTGCCAAGCCACTACCCCACCAACCCAAATAGCCTGCGCCGTCAGTAGAGCCAATCCCCCAAAATGCTTAAAATAAAAACGGTGGCGTGTTGTAAGAATATCTGATTCTTTATTACCAAATACATCTAAAAGACGATCCGTACTATACACCACAAACACTGCCAATGCCAAACACACCGATACACTCAACTGCGGCAATACGTCCGATAAATGCTGAACCATTAACAGACTTAGGATTGCACCCAGTACGACATCAAAGTTAAGGTATTGGAGGATTTTCAGTAATGACATTCGCTAACAAATTGAAATAGGATAAACTATGCCACTTTTTGCTCATAGTTTTACAAAGGTAGTAAATCCACGCTACGATACCGAAGACTTTACCACAGCAGAGGCAAGAAAAAAGTGTACCACTCTTACTGTAATAGTTAAAAAACATAAGTCACAACTACTTACACTGCAAGCAAATGCAAAATGAATGTCGCTTCAAAAAACAATACACTACTTTACTATAAATCAACCATTTACAACAAAATGTATCTTATTTATTTCGAGCATTACCAATAAATATACTCCGCTGTTTCCTACTTTGCAGGCAAAAACATCGGTCATCATTTGGGCTAAAAGATTGACCTTCTTCATTTTGAACTGGCGCAAATTTACCAACAGACAACATCTCGACCACCAATCCAACAACGAACTGCACGTATTTTAGTTTATTTTGAATAAGGTAAAAGTCATTTTATAAAATCGCAACAATCTGAAAATCAGACAAGCCAATTCTCTCAGGCTTCTAAAACCTGCAAGAATTGGCTTGTATAAAAAGTAAAATATCTGTACTTCTATTATTTATTTGCTAATCGCCGCCAAAATTTCGAGCGCATTTTCTTTGTCGGCATAAAGAGCCACTTGCAAAGCCGCCAAATTGGCAAATTTTTCTTCCCAGCGCATAAACGCAATAACTTCCACCGTCACCGATTGGCCGTAAATGTCTTCTGCAAAATCAAAAATATTTACCTCAATGCTTTGCACGCCACTATTGTCCACCGTCGGGCGAACCCCAATACTCATCATTCCCCCAAACAAACGTCCGTCAGGGAGCATCAGACGCACCGCATAAACGCCCCTTGCAGGAATAAGTTTGTACGGGTCGGCAATGGCAATATTTGCAGTCGGGAAGCCAATAACGCGGCCAATTTGTTGGCCGTGCACCACTTCGCCCACAAACAGATACGGCGCACCCAAATAATGATTGGCCGTGTCCGTGTCACCCGCTTCGAGGGCTTTGCGGATGCGCGTAGAACTTACGCCCACTTCGTCCACATCTTGACGCGGAATCTCCTCTACCTCAAAGCCATACGCGGCGGCATTGGCCTGCAAATGCTCAAACGAACCTTCGCGATTTTTGCCAAAACGATGGTCGTAACCAATCACTAACTTGCGCGTGTGGAGCTTTTCGATGAGTATTTGTTGAATAAAATCTTGCGAACTTAAGGCCGCAAATTCTTTCGTAAAAGGCAATACAATTAGATAATCAAGCCCGAATTGCTCCAGACGATGTATTTTCTCTTCGTAAGAAGAAAGCAAACGCAAACCCGTATCCGTGCCGCCACTCAACACAATGCGCGGGTGTGGCCAGTAAGTAATCAACACGGTTTGTCCTCCGCAAGCGTCGGCAATTTCGCGCAAGCGTTTCAATATTTTCTGATGCCCCAGATGCACGCCATCAAACGTGCCAGCCGTTACGACGGCATACGGAATGGGCTGTATTTCCTCTAAACCATTGATGATTTTCACGATACTACGGGCTGGTTTATAGTAGTTATAATTGTTCTTGTTTTCTTCTTTGGTAGCACACAAACGCAAAAGGAATAGTGTTTTGTTCGTCTGCCTCAAAACTTTCTTCCGAAACCTGCTCCCACTGCACAGCGTCGGGCTGTTCCAAAAACGCATCGCCTTGTACGTGGGTTTTTACTTTTGTCCAATAAATGGTTTCCACCAAAGGCAACACTTGTCTGAAAATATCTGCGCCACCAATTACAAAAAGTTCGGTTTCGCCTTTTTGTTTGGCCAGCTCAATGGCTTGCGCCAAACTATGCACCACTTCCACGCCTTCGGCTTGCCAATTGGCGTTGGTAGTCAGCACGATATTCGTGCGTTTGGGCAAAGGTTTGCCGATAGACTCGTAAGTTTTGCGCCCCATCACGATACAGTGATTCAGGGTTTTTTGCTTAAAAAACTTCAAATCGGCAGGCAAGTGCCACGGCAAACGATTTTCGTGGCCAATCACGCCATTGCTGGACACGGCCACTATCATGGATATTTTCACAAGTCAATTTCAAATTTAAGGGCTGCGAAGGTAAGAACAAAGCCACAGATTACCAACGCGATATTTAATCGGCCACAAACTCCCACGCGCTGCGGTACGCTGCTTGTGCTTCGGAATATGCCAATAAGCCACCATAAAACGCGTCTGCTGCAAAAGTAGCACTGTCGCCCAGCACGATGAGTTTATGGCGTGCACGGGTTAGGGCTACGTTCATGCGTCGATAGTCGGCCAAAAAGCCAATTTCTTGGCGGTCGTTGCTGCGCACCAAACTAATCAGAATAATGTCGCGTTCTTGTCCCTGAAAACCGTCTATCGTGTTTACTGTCAGTTTTTTATTGCTTAACAAATCGTCTGCAAACACTTGCCGCAAATGCTCTACCTGCGCCCGATACGGTGAGATAACGCCCACAGAACATTGTCCAATATTGGGAATTTCGTTTTGGAGATTTCGCCAAATCTTGTGGAGCAATTGCGCTTCTTCGGGGTTGAAAATACCGCTTCCTTCGGGTGTATTTTTTTCCTCAAATCCACAACCTGCCGTATCTATTAGCTCAAAAGGTTGGGCGGCTAATGGCTTGCGTTGCTGCACCGATGGCGCACACGCCAATTTATTTTGATAAAAATATTCGCCCGAAAAACCCATAATCATTTGGTGCATACGGTATTGCGTATCGAGCATCACGGCGGCTTGCGGCTGCAAAGCAATGGCTTTTTCAAACAGCGTAATGCTCAAACCTTGCCTTGCTTCAGGTTGGTCGGTTTTGACGGTTGGCGGCAGTTGCTTGTGGTCGCCCGCCAGCACTACGCGTTGGGCTTTTTGTATCGGAATCCAGCACAACGGCTCTAAGGCTTGGGCGGCTTCGTCCACAAAAACCCAGTCAAACATCTTGTCCGACAGCGATTTGTGTGTACTGCCTACGGGCGTGCAAGTAATAATTTGCGCTTTTTCCGTCAGGTTGCCCACGATGTATTCTTCCGTTTTCTGAACCTCGTTCAGGAGTTTATACGCCTCATCAAACAACAATTTGCGTTGGTTTCGCTCATCGCGGCCAAAGTTGCGTTTGTAGCGCGAAGCCATGTTCCGAAACGCAGCAGCTTGTTTTTTGTATTCGTTAATTCGCTTGTATTCTGGGTGTTGTGTGATTTTTTGATCGAGTGTGTGCTGAATCGTTTGCTCGCTGATGCGGGCAGGATTGCCCAAACGCAACACGCGCAAGCCTTTTTCGTGGAGCTTGGCCGTTAGCAAATCTACCGCGTTGTTGCTGGGTGCACATACCAAAATTTGCGCGTCGGGCTTGGCAGCCAAACACAGCGCAATGGCTTCGGTGATGGTCGTGGTTTTGCCAGTACCAGGAGGGCCGTGTACGATGGCTATGTCTTTGGCCTGCAAAATTTTCTGCACAGCCTGCGCCTGCGCCGCGTTGAGGTTGGCAGGAACTACAAAGTTATTATCTTTCTCAAATTCAGGCATTTTATCGCCCAAAAGCACGTCGCGCAAATGTGCCAAACGGTTACTTTTGGCTTCAGTTACGGCTTTGAGCGTCTGGCGCATTTCCTTAAAACTCACTTCATCGAACAGCGCATCAATGCCCAATTTGCCGTTTTCTGCCCATTCGGGAAGTTCGTCGGCCTGCAACGTAATGCGCAATTGGTTGTCGCGCACCGCCGACACGATGCCCCGAATCCTGTGGCTTGGGTCGTTTTCGCGCGTACTGAACAGCATTGCCGCTTGTCCGTTTTGGAATTGGTGGCTTACGTCGCGGTTTTGTGGGCGTTCTACTTCCAAAGTGAGCCGCTCGGCGCGGTCGTAATAGCTTTCCCGAATCTGAATCGGATACCACGAAATACCTGTTTTACGGCGTTCCGAAAGCGGTACTTTTTGTAAAGTTTCTTCGTGTTGGGCGCGTTCGGAGGCTTCTTCGGCTTCGAGCCACTGGAGCAATTGGGTTATAGCAGGAAAAGAGGACATTCTTTATTTTGTTCAAAAAATTAAATCAAGTTCAAAAGTTTTTCTAATTGGTGAAATTCTATCCCAAAATAACTTTTGAGCTGTTGTATTTTGTGTAAAACTTCTGGATTTCGGGCTGTTGCGTCTTGGCGTTTTTCGGCGGTAATCATCACGTTTTTGGCGGTGTGTTCGGCAGAAATAAACTGAAAAACTTTGGTTTTGTAACCAAAATATTCCAGCACCAACGCCCTGATAGTGTCGGTTACCATTTCCGATTCGCGTTCCAAAAATATACCGTGTCGGAGCACGCTTTCCAGTGCGTTTTGGGGCTTGGCCGCTTCTATTTGTCGGCGGATTTGTTTGTGACAACACGGCGCAACTACTATCAAATTCGCTGCGGCTTCAATGCCTTTTTGGATAGCATCGTCGGTGGCCGTGTCGCAGGCGTGCAGAGCCACAAGCATATTTATTCCCTCACTGTCAAAGTCTTGTATTGTTCCTTGTACAAATTCCAGCCCCGCAAAACCGACATTTTGCGAAATCTGGTTGCAGAGTGTTACCATGTCTGGCCTGTATTCTACGCCTGTTACGTGGCTGTTTTGGTGCAGCGTGTTTTGCAAATAATCGTACAGCGCAAACGTGAGATAACCTTTACCCGAACCCATGTCTGCCACCCTAAAAGTAGGGTGTTTTGGGGTAGCCTCCAGCAACGGACGCAAGATTTCGATGTAATGGTTTATTTGCTTGTATTTGTCTTGGCTATTTTTGAAAACATTGCCTTGCTCATCGGCGAGTTTTAACTCAAACAAATAGCTGTTGGCTTGTGGCGTGATGAGGCGTTTTTTCTCGCGGTTGTGCGCCACCGAAATGCTGTTGGTTTGGCTCGCAGGCGTTTGTTTTAAAGTCGTTTTCTTGGCTATATCCAATTGCCAATCGGCTTGGGTGGTGGCCAAGTGTGCCGCTCGAAAACCATCAGTAAACCATTCTTGCAGCAGCTGGGCGGCTTGAGCGGTTTCGTAGTTTTTTACAATATCTCTGGTCTGGTACCGAAACGTAAAACTGAGTTTTTCGGCGGATTTGATAAGAATTTTTTTGATATAAATATTTTTCAAATCGGGCGTAGTGCCTTTGTAGTTTCCCAAAGAAGCCTTGACGAAGTGGTTTTCTGTAAGGCTTTTTTCGAGATTCTGTATAAATTTAGAAATGTTATTGTCGGGTTGCATTAGAAGAATAATATGTTGGCACAGAAGGCACAAAGGTAGTCAAATTGTGGGCAGCAAGCAGCACGGCCAAAATTAACGAGGTCGTTTTTTGGCAGATTGTTATTTTTAGGTAGATTTGTTTTCCAAAAAATTACTATCAAGTCAAAAATATTAAACCTTTCGATATGATTAAGCCAACAGTAAAATGGTTTGCAGTCGTAGCCATTGCAGCCACTTTCAGTGCGTGTGGAGACAGTGCTACGAAAAGTGCTGAAACAACAACGCCAACGGATACGGCCAGCCAAGCTGCCACTTACGAAAAAAATGTAGAAACTGTTATTGACGAGTTGCCGACGGCTTCGGAAATCCCTGCATTATTGGAAAGCACAGGCGCGGAGTATAACGCTACATTAGCCAATCCTTTGTCGAAAGAGTCGAGCTATACGACTACTACGGGCAAAGCAGCCTTGAATTTGGGTGTTTATGCGGCAGATTTATCGTATTTGTGTGTGTACGACAAGGCGCAAGATGCGTTATCGTACATCAAAACAGCTCAAAAATTGGCGCAACACATCGGCGTAGTTACGCCTAACGTGGAAGCGGTACAAAAACGCGTAGAATCAAATTTATCGAATAAAGATTCTTTGATTAGTATTGTAAATCAGACGATTGCAGTTTCTGATAAATATTTGAAAGAAAACCAACAACACAACGTAGCGGCGTTGGTGGTTGTGGGCGGATTTGTAGAAGGCCTTTATGTGGCGACAAGTGTTGCCGAAAAATATCCGAAAGATTTGCCTAAAGAAGTACGCAGCGGTGTGCTTACGCAATTGGTGCGCACGGTTGCCGACCAAGAAAAACCATTGGCCGACCTTGTAAAACTATTGGGTACTGTGCCAGCTTCGGCGGAAATTGATGATCTAAAAAAACAATTGGAAGAGCTTCAACAAGCCTATACTTCTTTGAATTTGTCTCAAAAAATTAAAGAAAATAAAGGCGATATGGTACTCGACGATACTACCATCGCGCCGATTGCAGCCAAAGTAAAAGAAATTCGTAACAAAATCGTAAGCTAACTATTTGTTGCATTTTAAATCCCTTACAAAAGGCCGAATGTCTATGTTATTATAGATTTTCGGCCTTTTTTATTGGATAAAATACGAAAACACATAATTTATGTATAAATTGCATCTTTTTAGAAAATTCCTGTCTGAAATAACTCTAATTACTGATTTGCTTTTTTAATCGTACGATATGAATGCACAAATACTACAAGCCATTATCAAATTACTGGCCATCATTGCAAGAGTAGATGGTGTGTCGGAAAAAGAAAGGCAGTTGATTCAGAAATTCCTGAACGACAACCTCAACGATACGGCAGTAGGTGCATATTTGAAGCTATTTGATGAGTTTTCGTCGGCGAATAATTTGGGTGGCGAAGAAATAGTACGCATTTGCACGCAAATCAATCAGGAACTTTCTATCAAGCAAAAAACCGTTATTCTGCTGCGCCTGACGGAATTGGTACTTTCTGACCATAGTTTGAGCGAAGGCGAAGAAGATTTTATGCAATTGATTTGCAAATCGTTCAACATTCACGAAAGCAAATACGAGGCTATTAAAGAATTTATGATGGCCGATAGTTTTCGCTCAATTTCATCGCCAAATTTGCTGCTTATAGATGGAGATGAACGTCGCCCAGAAACAGATATTAAACATTTTTATAAACCTCATTTGCGAAGCGAAATAGCTGTTTTGCACCTGACGGGAATAGAAATGTACTTTTTGCGCGTGATAGATCCTTACGCTTACGAAGATCTTTATCTCAACGGCGATATTCTGCGCGAAGATCATTTGTATTTGCTCAACAACGGGAGTGTAATACGTGGCGACAAACTCGAACCAATCTATTACAGCGAAGTAATCAACTGCTTCCTGAAAGGCGATAATAGTCAGCGGATTACATTTGAGGCTTGCGATATTTCTTATTATTTTAATAACGGAAAAAGAGGCCTAAGACACGTAAATATTGCCGAAGAATCGGGGACACTTATTGCCCTGATGGGTGCGAGTGGTTCGGGCAAATCCACGCTACTCAACGCCCTGAACGGCACGGTACGTCCGCAACAAGGCCAAGTGCTTATCAATGGCATAGACATTTACGAAAATAGTGAAGAAGTACAAGGCGTAATCGGCTATGTACCTCAGGACGACTTACTTATAGAAGAACTTTCGGTTTATCAAAACCTTTATTACGCAGCCAAACTCTGCTTTGGCAAAGCCACTGAAGG
Source organism: Flexibacter flexilis DSM 6793 (assembly GCF_900112255.1). Taxonomy (NCBI): domain Bacteria; kingdom Pseudomonadati; phylum Bacteroidota; class Cytophagia; order Cytophagales; family Flexibacteraceae; genus Flexibacter; species Flexibacter flexilis. The sequence continues at coordinate 14,571 of NZ_FOLE01000006.1, read as the reverse complement.
CGAGTTGAACCAATTGGTTTTGCAAACACTCAACAATTTGGGTCTTTACGAAATCAAGGATTTGAAAGTGGGGAATGTGTTGGAAAAAACCATCAGCGGTGGGCAACGCAAACGCCTCAATATCGGTTTGGAGCTTTTACGCGAGCCTTCCATTATGTTTGTGGACGAGCCGACATCTGGGCTTTCTTCCCGCGATTCAGAAAATATTTTGGACTTATTGCGCGAACTAACACTGACGGGCAAGCTGATTTTTGTAGTAATACATCAGCCTTCTTCGGATTTGTTCAAAATGTTCGACAAGTTAATTATCTTAGATTCAGGAGGTTATCAGATTTACTACGGCAACCCAGTAGAAGCCGTAGTGTATTTTAAGAAATTGGCCAACCAAATAACCAAGGAAGAAGGCGCGTGTAGTGCCTGCGGTAACGTAAACCCCGAACAGATTTTTAATATTATCGAAAATAAAGTCGTTGATGAGTTTGGCAACATGACCAACTTGCGACGCACTTCGCCCGAAAAATGGTATCAATCTTTTTTAGAAAATATAAAAACACCTACGGTTCAGCGAGTTATAGAAAAACCTGACAACACGCTAGATGTACCCAATCACCTGAAACAATGGTTAATTTTTGTTACACGTGACCTAAAAGCCAAGCTAAACAATACGCAATATTTGACGATTAATTTGCTGGAAGCTCCTGCGTTGGCTATTATTTTGTCGTTTATCGTGCGCTTTTATCGCCCCGACCAAGAGAACGGCTATCTGTTCGGCGAAAACGTAAACATTCCGTCCTACTTGTTTATGAGTGTGATTATCGCACTCTTTATGGGCTTGACTATCAGTGCCGAAGAAATTATTCGCGATGCCAAAATCCTGAAACGCGAACGCTTCCTGAATTTGAGCAAACACAGTTATTTTCTTTCCAAAACAGCCATTTTATTTACATTTTCAGCCATTCAAACGCTATGTTATATATGGATAGGCAACTGGGTGGTGGGTATTTCGGATACAGAAATAATTATTTCGCACTGGCTAGTGCTGTTTTCGGCTTCTTGCTTTGCTAATATGCTGGGTCTCAACATTTCTGCTACGTTCAATTCGGTCGTTACCATTTACATTTTGATTCCAATTTTACTCATTCCACAACTGATTTTGGGTGGAATCGTAGTGAAATTTGATGAAATAAATCCAAGCGTTGCTGGACAAGGAAAAGTGCCAATTGTAGGCGAGTTGATGGCTTCGCGTTGGGCTTTTGAGGCTTTAGCCGTTACTACTTTTAAAGAAAATCCTTACGAAGAACTTTTTTATAACGTAGAACAAAAACTCTATTCTGCTGAATATAAGAAGACGTATTATATACCTGAGCTGGTGAGTTATTTGGAAATGTGCCACAATTGGGCGCAAGAAGGCAAATGCAAAAGCCCTGAATATCTGGATAAATTGGCGGTTTTGCGTACAGAATTACAATTAGAACAGCCCTTACACCCAAGTATTAAAATGCCTGATTTGGTGTTGCTTGATGCGGATAAATTCGGAGAAAATTCGGTAGTGGCATTTAAAACCTATCTGGACGAGGTGCGCAAAAATTATGTAAAAGAATATAACACAGCCACTTCGCAGCGCGATGCCCTGATTTATGAACGTACCAAAACCGATGAGTTACGCGCCCAATTCATTGCTTTACAGCAAAAAAACCATAACGAAACGGTTAAAACCTTGGTTACAGGTTCTAGCATCGAAAAACGCATTGTGGAGTACAATGGCCGTTTGGTACAAAAAATTTATCCTGTGTACGTAAATCCCAAAGAACACACACATTTCTTTGATTTTAGCTCTCATTTCTTTGCCCCAACAAAGTATTTTGCAGGTCGTTATTTCCCAACGCTATATTTTAATATTGTGGCAATTTGGTCAATGTCGCTATTTTTGTACTGGGCTTTGTATTTTGGTTGGTTGCGCAAGCTCATCAACTTGAGACTTTTCCGCAAAGAAAAATATTAATAAGAGCCTGACATACAAGCCTTTTTTAGCATTCTTTTCAATAAAAAATAAAGTGGAGTATCCCAAACTTATCTTAAAATCTGGCCGCGACCGCGCCATGATATTGCGTCACCCTTGGATTTTTTCGGGGGCAATCAAAACGTTACCACAAGCCGAAAACGGAGACATTGTAGCCGTTTGCGACAACGACCACAAATTGTTGGGCTACGGGTTTTTCTCTTCTCAAAGCCAAATTAGTTGCCGTGTTTTTGAATATACTACACAGCCCAAAAGCTTTGATACAGCCGATTACTGGATAGAAAAAGTGCAAAATGCTTATACACTTCGCCAGAAATTTGTGCTGGAAACCAGCCCAAAACCAACTGACTGTTTCAGGTTATTGCACGCGGAAGGCGACTTTTTGCCTGGTGTGATTGCCGACGTGTACGGCTCGGTGGTGGTGTTGCAAGTACTTATCAAAGGCACGGAAAAAATCAAAGATTATTTGATTGAAGGCATTCGCCGCATCGGTTACGACAAAATTTATTTGAAAAATAAACAAAATACCGAGTGGCTCGAAGACGTGCAATTGTCTAACGGCTGGCTTTCGGACGATAAAAATCCTGAGCAAAAAATCGAGGTGTTGGAAAATGGCGTTAAGTTTTTGATTGATTTTGAAAAAGGTCAAAAAACAGGCTTTTTCCTCGACCAACGCGACAACCGCGAGTTGTTGCGCTATTATTCGGCTGGCAAAAAAGTATTGAATGCGTTTTGTTATACTGGCGGTTTTAGTGTGTATGCGTTGGCTGGCGGAGCTACGAAAGTAGATTCGGTGGATATTTCCAAAGATGCCGTAGCCGTTTGCGACCAAAACGTAATGCTTAATTTTGGAGAAAATGCGCCGCACGCTTCGTTTGCCGAAGATTGCTTTGACTACCTCAAACGTTGCACCGAGCAATACGACATTATGGTACTCGACCCGCCCGCATTTGCCAAAAATGCCCGTTCTGTACCGAACGCCACACGCGGCTACAAAGAACTTAACTTAATGGGATTCAGGAAGATAAAAAGCGGAGGTTTGATTTTTACGTTCTCATGCTCGCAACACATCGACACGGATTTGTTCCGCAAAATCGTGTTTGGGGCAGCCGCCGACGCGCGTCGCAACGTGCGTATTTTGCACCAATTGCACCAGCCTTCCGACCACCCCGTCAATATTTATCACCCCGAAAGCGAATACTTGAAAGGTTTGGTTTTGTACGTGGAATAAAGCCCACACAATAAACTGACCATCGATTTCGATATAATGTAGCCAAGAAACCCAACATACGGCAGATAATTGCGGTGTTGGGTTCTTGATTTTGTATTAAAAATCGTACCTTTGTCCTCATTATGCTTAATCCGAAAAAAATAAGTAGTTTTTTCATGGCTTTGCTCCTGCTTGTGGTGCTGGGAGCTTGTAGTAAATTTCAGAAGTTGCAACGCGAAGGCTCTGTGGAAGAGAAATACGATGCGGCTATGAAATATTACGAAAAAGATGACTTTTTCAGGGCTTCTGTGCTGTTGGAAGAGTTAATTCCTGTACTCAAAGGAACAGAACGCGCCGAACAAGCTCAATTGACGTTTGCGTACTGTAATTATTATCAGGGCGATTTGATTTTGAGTGCGTTTTACTTCAAGAGCTTTGTGGAAACTTATCCGCGTAGCCAGTTTGTAGAAGAAGCGGCATTTATGCAGGCACTTTCTGAGTATCAAGATTCTGCGCCTTACAACCTCGACCAAACGTCCACGTATTCGGCTATCGAGAATTTGCATAACTTTATGATGCAGTATCCAGAATCTTCGTACAAAGATACTTGCAGCGTACTGACCGAGAATTTGCGTCAGAAATTAGAGCGCAAAGCCTACGAAAATGCTAAATTGTACCTGAAAAAAGAAGATTTTAAGGCGGCTATCATTACGTTTGATAACTTCAAAAAAGATTTCCCTGAATCAGCTCATAACGAAGAAGTTACCTACTTAAAAGTGGAATCGGCATACTTGTTGGCGCGTAATAGCGTGGCGGCCAAGCAGCCAGAACGTTATGCCCAAGTAATAAAATTTTACCAAAATTTCGTAGATAGCTATCCGAAGAGTAAATTTGTGCGCGATGCCGAACGAATGTACGACAACGCAACGGCCAGAACCGCCCCTACAGAGAAGAAATAATTAGGTTTTTAATATAAATTTCACATAAAAAATGGCAGCTACTGCACGTTCTAACAATTCCAAAACAAAAAGCGTTGGCGACGCTGTGCCTTCGTCTATCGTTACCCGCAACATGGTAAAGTTTAGCGAACCAACAGGCAACGTTTATGAGTCTTTGAACATCATCGGCAAACGCGCTCGTCAGATTTCTTCTGCGATGAAAGATGAGCTTAACTCTAAGTTAGCTGATTTTGCTTCTACGGTGGACAACTTGGAAGAAGTATTTGAGAACCGCGAGCAAATCGAAATCTCGAAATACTACGAAAAACTTCCAAAACCAACGTTGGTTGCTATTGAAGAATTTTTGGACGGCAAGGTGTATTTCCGTCATCCAGAACCTGACGCAGAAGCAGCCCCAACAGCAAAGAAATAATTGTAAGTTTTTCTTTTAGTGAAAAGCCGTTCAAATTTATACTTGAGCGGCTTTTTTTTATGCTAAATATTCGCTCATAGTCTGTGAAAAGCATTTTAGATTACTTAGTTTTGCAAAAAACGATATTGTATTATTTATGAAAGGAATTATTCTGGCTGGCGGCTCGGGTACGCGCCTACACCCGCTTACGTTAGCGGTAAGTAAACAGCTTATGCCTGTTTATGATAAACCCATGATTTATTACCCTTTGTCGGTACTGATGCTTTCTGGCATTCGCGAAATCCTGATTATTTCTACACCGCACGATTTGCCACATTTCCAAAAATTGTTGGGCGACGGTAAAAATTTGGGCTGTTCGTTTAGCTATGCCGTCCAACCAAGTCCAGACGGTTTGGCGCAGGCCTTTGTCATTGGAGAAGAGTTCATTGGCAACGATAAAGTAGCCTTGATTTTGGGCGATAATATTTTTTATGGTTCGGGTATGCCCAAGCTACTGCAAGCCAATAGCGACCCAGACGGTGGCGTAGTGTTTGCTTACCACGTACAAGACCCCGAACGCTATGGCGTAGTAGAATTTAATGAAGATAATCAAGCGATTTCTATTGAAGAAAAACCGCTGAATCCGAAATCAAATTTTGCTGTACCAGGCCTTTATTTTTATGATAATGAGGTAGTAAATATTGCCAAAAACCTCAAGCCAAGTCCACGCGGCGAACTTGAAATCACCGACGTAAACAAGGTATATCTCGAACGCGGCAAACTCAAAGTAGGCGTGTTGGATAGAGGTACGGCATGGCTCGACACTGGTACTTTTACTTCTTTGATGCAGGCTGGCAACTTTGTACAGGTAATCGAAGAGCGTCAGGGGCTGAAAATCGGCTGTATCGAAGAAGTGGCGTTCCGTATGGGCTACATTGATGCCGACCAATTGCGCAAAATTGCGCAACCTCTCGTAAAAAGTGGCTATGGCAAATATTTGGTAGAATTGGCCGAGGGCAAGTAATTTGCTGCACGAAATTTGATACAAAACCCCAAACCGCAATAATGGCTTGGGGTTTTTTTCGTTAATCGAATAGAAAAACACTTGTAATCCTGCCAATTTTGTAGCTAATTCGTTCATCTGAAAAAATATTCTTGATGCGCCATTTTTGTTGTATTTATATTTGGGTAAACCGTCTGGGCAAAAATCCGCTGACCCACGTGTGTGTACTGGCTTGTTTTTTGTCGGGTTGTGTGAGTGCTACTTTTTTGGAGAAAGATAAATATTTGCTCACGCGGCAAGTAGTGAAAGGCAACAAACACAACTCACAAGAAGAAATAGAAATGCTTTTTCAACAAAAAGGCAACCGTAAGGTATTGGAGTCTATGCCTTATCTGTACGCTTATTTTGCGGGGAAAAAATTCTACAAACCCGAAAAAATCAAGGAAGACATCGAAAAAACAAAGTTGCGCTATGCCACCAAAATTCATGCCGACACCCAAAACGTAAAGCGTGTAACGAAGCTGGAGGCCAAACGAGACAAGAAACTACAAAAGCTCCAAACCAAACTCGACGAAGGCAACTGGATGATGCGCGTAGTAGGCGAACCGCCCGTAGTGTTGGATACGCTCCAAACCCAAAAAACGGCGCACGAAATCCAAACATATTTGTTCAATCAAGGATATTTTGACGCGCGGGTTTCGTACAGCTTCAAAGAGCGATTTCGCAAAATCACGATTACTTACCAGATTACAGAAAACGAACCCCACAAGATTTATAAAGTTCAGTACGTTACCGACGACGCACGCATACAACATTTGTTGGACAGTACAGCCAAGCAAGTGTCCGTAAAGCCCGACGAAATTTATAAACAAAATAACCTTATCTCCGAACGCGACCGCATCGACAGACTACTTCGTAATTCGGGCTATTTTGCTTTTAGCCGCAAATACATCAGTGTGGTAGCTGATACGGCTTTGCCTGATACTTTGCGCCAGAAATTTTACGGAACAAGTCTTAAATTTTTGATTCAAAACCCCGCCAACGGCCGACATAAGCCATACAGGATCAATAATATACGATTTTTTATAGACAACGACAGAGGCACAGCCCCCGACACGACGTGGACGTATAATCAGGTTTTTTATAAAACAAACGAAAGAGATTTTTCGGATAAAATAGTAGATACCAAGATTTTGCAGCACCCGCCCGAATGGTACAGCTATTCCAAAATCCAAAATTCGCAGGCACAATTGGCCAGCATGGACATTTACAAATTCGTGAATTTTAATTTTGACAGTACAGGCGGCAAACTCAAACTAAACATCTTTACGAGCCGTTTGCCTCGTTACCAAGTCTCGGACGAATTGGGTTTGGTGGTGAGTCAGGGTGCGCCAGGCCCGTTTGTAAATGGGACGTTTAAAGTACGTAATGTTTTTCGATATTTAGGAATTTTTGAATTGGGCGGACGCTATTCGCAAGAAGGGCAACTCAGTGCCTTTCAGTCAGATAGGATTTACAGAGCAACGGAATGGGGCTTTAATGCATCTCTTTCGTTCCCTAATGCGCTTTTGCCTTCCAAGCTCAGTCAAGAACTAAATCCGTATTCGCCGCGCACGCGTTTTATTGGTGGTTATACCTCTGTTACGCGCCCCGAATATGCTCGTAACATTATTAAAGCCTCGCTTACTTATACCATTCAAACTACACCTTATTCACAGATTGGTGTTACGCCCATAGATGTAAGCGTGAACCATACCAGAAACATTGATACAGATTTTCGAGATTTTCTGATAACACAGGCCATTAATGGCAACAGCCTGATAATGAGCTTCAATAATTCGCTAGTTACTAGTTTCGGGGCGTATTATATGCACAATACCAACCAAACAGGTTCGCACAAGCGTTCTAAATATTTTAGAGTAAATGCTGAAATTGGTGGTTTGCTGCCCAGTTTTCTGAACAAAACAATTTTGAAGAATAATAGCGAAGAACTTTTCAAGTTGCAATACTATCGCTATGTAAAAGTGAATGCGGACTTCCGATTTTATCAGCCTGCCTCCAAATCTACTATGATTGCCGCCCGCCTCAATGCAGGGGCTGCCGTTCCTATTGGACAGTTTGCGGGTAGCTCTACCGCTACTTTGCCTTGGGAAAAATATTTTTTTAGTGGAGGAAGTAACAGTGTGCGTGCTTGGGCTCCGCGCCGTTTGGGGCTGGGTTCGTACACCTACCGCGACGCTTCGGGCAAAGCTACTTATCAGTACGAACAAGCAGGCAATATCATCATGGAAGCCAATATCGAATTGCGTCAAAAGCTGTTTGGTTTTGTGGAAACGGCTTTGTTTGCGGACGCTGGCAACACATGGGCACTGACGGAATCAGAACAAAATGCGGGAGCGCAATTTCGTGCTACGCGTTTCTGGGAACAAATCGCATTGGGTGTTGGGGCTGGCTTGCGCCTGAATTTCTCGTTTATGATTGTGCGCTTCGATGTAAGTGCAAAAACCTACGACCCTGCCGAGACGCTCAACAAACGTTGGGTGCTGCACAAATGGCGCGACAAAGGCCAAACGTTGCTTAACGTGGGGATTGGTTATCCATTTTAAACAAAATGCCGATACGCAACATTTACGCGTATCGGCATTTTTGTTTCAGATTAACGATTCATCAAATCTTCGATTTCGTCCACTTCCACAGGAATAGAAGCCATCAAATCGCGGTTGCCGTCTGGCGTAATCAGGATATTGTTTTCGATGCGAACGCCTAAGCCTTCTTCACGAATATAAATGCCTGGTTCGCAAGTAAACACCATGCCTGCTTCGAACGTGTGGTATTTGCTGCCCACGTCGTGCACGTCTAAGCCCAAATGGTGCGACGCGCCATGCATAAAATATTTTTTGTAGGCGGGCACGTCAGGGTTTTGGTTTTTGATGTCTTGCAAACTAATCAAGCCCAAATTCACTAATTCTTCTTCCATAAACGCGCCTACTTCTTTGTGATAATCAATCCAATTGTTACCCACCACGAGGCGTTGGATAGACTTGCGCATCACACGCAACACGGCGTTATACACTTCTTTTTGGCGTGGCGAAAAACGACCGTTCGCAGGTACGCAACGCGTTAGGTCTGAAGCGTAATTGGCATATTCGGCGGCTACGTCCAACAAAATCAAATCGCCATCTTTACAAATCTGATTGTTTTCGATGTAATGAAGCACGCAAGCATTCGCGCCCGAAGCGATAATCGGCGAATACGCAAAACCTTTGGAACGGTTGCGTACAAACTCGTGGATAAGTTCGGCTTCGATTTCGTATTCGGTTACGTTTGGTTTTACGAAACCCAGCAAGCGGCGGAAACCTTTTTCCGTGATGTTGCAAGCCTGCTGAATCAATCCCACTTCTATATCCGATTTGATGGCTCTGAGGCGGTGCATAATCGGTGCGCTGCGTTCGTAGCGGTGCAACGGATAACGTGCTTGGCACGATTTGATAAAACGGGCATCACGTGTTTCTACTTCTATCACCGCACGCGTGTGTTCGTTGGTGTTGAGGTACACATTTTCGGCCTCACTCATCAGAATTGGCAATATTTTTTCAAAGTCCGAAAGCCAGTAGATCGTCTGAATACCAGAAGTTTCGCGGGCTTCTGGTTTGGTGAATTTATGGCCTTCCCAAACGGCGATGTATTCGTTGGTTTCGCGCAAAAAAAGCATTTCGCGGTATTGCGGCTCGTGCGCGTCGGGGAACAACACCAAAATAGATTCTTCTTGGTCGATGCCCGAAAGGTAAAGCAAATCGTTGTTTTGGCGGAAAAGCATCGTGCCGTCGGCGTTGGTCGGCATGATGTCGTTAGAATGGAAAAAGGCAACGGATTTGGGCTTGAGTTGCGCCGCAAAGCGTTTACGATTATCTATAAATAACTTGGAGTCAATTGGTAAATATTTCATTGCTACGAAAAGAAAGATTAACAAAATAGTATTTGTGCCAATGGCAACTATTTGCAAATCTTAGAAATTTTCTCGTAAAAAAAAGCCTTTGGCCTAAGCAGATGAAAAAGTTTTGTAAAAACACAGCACTCCACCCCGCAACATTATGTACACAAAGCAATTACTGCGGCATTGGTATATTGTACATATTACCGAAACAGTGTTTTTGTTTTCTGTTTGGATAAGCTAACATTTTTTTGATATATTGCCACTACACACCATCCAAACTTGTAATTTCAGATTACGTTTTGCGGTGTCTGCCAGACAGCAGTTTATTCATTAAAAAAAGTTATCCAATAAAAAGAAACGTTATGTATTTGACGTACAAATCATTATTGGAAAAGCATTTAAACTAAATTGATATTTATCAAAAGACACAATAGCTCAACAGTTTACCATACAATATGCAAAACAGCCTTACACCAACCACCCAAACCAACTCGCGTCGCAACTTGCTTGTAGAAGTGGCGTGGGAAGTTTGCAACCAACTCGGCGGCATTTATACCGTTATTCGCTCTAAAGCTCCTACGATGATGGAAAAATGGGGCGATGACTATTGCCTTATCGGGACTTATTTACATAAAAACGTTTCGGCAGAATTTGAACCAACCGACGATTTGAGCGGCGTGTATGGCCAAGCCGTACAACGTATGCGCGAGGCTGGTTTTGAGGTACATTACGGCACTTGGTTAGTAACGGGGCGGCCTCGTGTGGTACTTTTCAATCCATTTAGTATTTATAACAAACTCGGCGCACTCAAATACGAACTTTGGGAGCATCACGATATTGCATCGCCCGAAGGCGACGACTTGTTCAGTCAGGTGGTGGCTTTTGGGTATTTGACCAAAGTCTTTTTGCAAACCCTCGAACATTCGCCGTTGGCCGCCGACTGCAATATTTTAGCGCATTTCCATGAATGGATGGCCGCCATGCCAATCCCTGACCTACGCCGCCAAAATACGCGTATGGGTTTGCTATTCACCACACACGCCACACTATTGGGGCGTTATGTGGCCATGAACGATCCGTTTTTTTACGACCGACTATCTCATATTAATTGGTACGAAGAAGCGCAACGCTTCAACGTAATAGCCATTGCCAAAACCGAACGCGCCGCCGCACATGGTGCGCACGTCTTCACGACTGTAAGCGAGGTAACAGCGCAAGAATGTATTCATTTCTTAGGAAGAAAACCCGACGTAATATTACCAAATGGCCTTAATATTGAGCGGTTTACAGCTTTACATGAATTTCAGGTATTGCATCAGCGTTTCAAAGAGCAAATCAATCAGTTTGTGATGGGGCATTTTTTCCAAAGCTATTCTTTTGATTTGGACAATACGCTTTACTTTTTCACATCTGGCCGTTTTGAGTACCGTAATAAAGGTTATGACCTCACGCTCGAAGCTCTCGCGCGGCTCAACTGGAAAATGAAACACGCGGGCATAGACACGACTGTCGTAATGTTTTTTATTACCAAACAGCCGTTCCGTTCTATCAATTCGCAGGCTTTGCACTCTCGCGCCGTGATGGAGGAAATACGCCAAGATTGCGAGGCGATTGTAAAACAAGTGGGTACAAAATTATTTCATACGGCGGCGGCCAGCCAAGAAACCAAGCTGCCCGACCTTAATGAGTTTGTGGACGATTACTGGAAACTGCGTTTGCGCCGTACGATTCAGTCTTGGAAGTCGCAGCAGTTGCCCTCAGTGGTTACGCACGATTTGGAGAATAGCGATCATGACGAAATTTTGCAGTTTTTGCGCAAATCCAATCTGGTGAATCACTACGACGACCGCGTAAAAATCGTCTATCACCCCGATTTTATTGCTCCAACCAATCCACTTTTTGCCATGGAATACGGCCAGTTTGTGCGCGGTTGCCATTTGGGTGTTTTCCCAAGTTACTACGAGCCATGGGGTTATACGCCACTCGAATGTATTGCCAGTGGTGTACCAACCATTACCAGCGATTTGGCGGGTTTCGGGGATTATGTAGAAAAAGCCATGCCCGACCACGACGACAAAGGCATTTATATGATTCATCGCCGCGACAGGGGTTTCTATGAAGCCGCCGAGCAAATGGCCGAAATCATGTTTGATTTTGTGCAACTCTCGCGCCGCGACCGCATTGAGCTGCGCAACCGCGTAGAGCGTTCGTCCAGTGATTTTGATTGGCAAAACTTAGTAACTTATTATAACAAAGCCTACGATGTGGCATTGGAGCGCGTCGGCGCAAAGAATTAACTCCCAAAAAGAAACCCTATAAGGCTCATCACTTTATAGGGTTTCTTTTTATGGAAAAATTGTGCGTGGAAAATTACTGTCCCATGCGGTCGAAAGTATAACTTATCGAAAACATAATTTGGCGGCCACCACGCGCAGGCATTGAATTGATTCCAAATTGAGGGTCCGCCATCATGACTTTTTCATTCAAAAGATTCTTGCCATAAACGCCTAATTGTAAGCCTTCTAAGGCTTTGCCATTCAATATTCGGTACAAATCTAATTGCACTTGCGCCGAAAGCCAATGAAACGACTGGATAGCAGGATTCAGGCGAGGCATTAGAGCCGTGCCGTATTGGTTTGTGCGCAATGTTCCTTGAAAGAAGCTATCAAAAATACCAACCATTATACCATTTCCATTGTAAGTAATACCCGCTTTGGCCATGCTTTGTGGCGTAGCCTGATAGTCGCTTACTTCATAAATAGTGTCCGTATGAGCCGCTGTTTTTGCATTTACCTTGTCGAGGCTGCTCATGGCCGTAAACGAACCTTGCATATTAAAATAACGGTTCAAATTATACACAAAATCAAACTCTAAACCCTGCGAAATACGCTTACCCGTATTGATAATCAGTTCACTTGTAGGCAAATGGGCATCTATGGCCGCTTGTGCCGAGCGGTTGATCAGGTTGTTTTGGTCGCTATGGAAATAGGTCAGCGATGAGTTAAATTTATTGTTTTTATCTTTGAAGAAAAGCATTATTTCCGTTGTACGAATTTTTTCGGGTTTCAAATTTTTATCTCCAAAAACAAAATCAACCTTAATAAATCGCTCCGAGGATGAGCCTACCCGAAAAGCTTCTCCATACAAAATTTTAGTCCCGATTTCGTCCGAAAAATTATAAATCGCACCCAAACGCGGCACAAAATCGGCTTTGATTTTGGGGACTTTATTCACTTGGCCACCTGCCACTAATTTAAGTTCGGGCAATACTTTGTAGTCGGCTTGCACGTAGCCCGAATACCAAACTTCCTCGTAAGGCTCAATGATATACGGCGCGTCAGGGTTTTTGCCCAAATGATCGTTGTAGATATTAAAACTACCAAATCCAACGGCTTGATAAGGCGCGGCAGTTGTTTTGTCTTTTTTGAGGCTAATCGGAAAAGTTTGTTCGCCGCTAATGCCGTTGGCGAGGCCGCCAACCAACAAATTACCTTTTGTGCCAAGTTTGAAGGTGTTAGTAAATTCGCCAATCCAGTCGGTAGAAGTCGAAACGGCAATATCATCGTTGGCGTCTTCGCTGGCTTCGGTGAGTTTGGTGCGGTTGAAAGTGCCGTTTACAGCCAAGTTCCAGTTTTTGGTAATGTCTTTGCGGTAGCCCAAATCCCCAAAAAACACTTCGTTGATGGCGTTATAATCTTTGTACACTTGTGACGTATCGCCATTTTTGGTAATGCTTGTGTAGCTCGACCACGATTGCGGGAAGTACATGGCGCGTTGCTTACTGTTGCCATAATATGCACTGGCTGTCAGGTCTTTGTATTTCATATTCAAATCTGCCCCGATACCTTCTTGTAGCATTTTGATGGTGCGCGTAACACGTGGAGACGAACCAAAATAGCCATTGTCGGAAGCTGTAAAATCCCAACCTTTTTCTTGTAACGCATTAACGCCGCCACTAATGGCAAAATGACCAAACTTTTTGCCTGTTACAGCCGAAATCTGCGAACGACCAAAGCCGCCCACCGATGCGGAAACCGTCGAATTTTGTTTGTCGGCTTCTTTAGTAATAATATTAATTACGCCCGTATAAGCCCCCGTTCCGTATAGCACCGAACCTGGTCCGCGAATGATTTCGATGCGAGTAATACGCGCCAACGGGTACATCAAGTACAAGGCCATGCGGATACCACCACCAATGTTATCGCGAAAAGGTCGGCCATTGATAAGCACCAACACATGGTTATTGTAATGCGTAGTAGCATCGCCGCGTATCGAAACCACATTGTCGGGCAGCAAAGCCGAACCCATAGAATAAACACTCGTTACGCGGTCAAGCAAATCCAAAATATTGTTTGCCCCATAGCTTTGAATATCGTTTTGGGTGATAATGGAAAAAATGGCGGGCGCATCGCCCAATTTTTCATTGTTTTTGGATGCGGTAGAGACCTCTATATTCATGAGCTCTTCCAGCGATAGCATTAACAAGTTCTCATAACGCATCGTGTCTTCGGCTGTAGGAACAATTTGTGCAAGTGCCGAAACAGACATCATGCTAATAAAAACAAAAAGTAAGATTTTTTTCATAAGAAGATTCAAAAACAGTACGTTATACAAATAGATTATTCTATAATCGCCAAATATATGTTTTTGATTTTGTGGTTATATTAAGCCTAAATTATGCTTCGTAATCGCCTTACTATCAATAATATTGGATGATTTTTTTTGGCACACTTTACATTTATCCATCAGATAAATATAAGAAGTTATTTTATAATGATATAAAAGCAATCAATGAGTATTGGATGTGCAGGCACTAAAAATCACTGCTTTACCACAAACATTAAAATTGCCTTGGTGCGTATCATTTATTTTATTTCCCATAGACACGTATTTCAATGCGTGTCTTTTTTGCGTGTATCTTTTTCATCAGCGCGTCTCTGTTTTCTTCCCCTCCCCACTGGGGAGGGGTCGGGGGTGGGGTTTTGTGTCGGGGTGGGGTTTTTGTGTCGGGGTGGGGTTTTTGTGTCGGGGTGGGGTTTTGTGTCGGGGTGGGG